>CALBFE010000038.1 GCA_937888825.1 uncultured Actinomycetes bacterium
GAGTTTCCACCCAAACGATTTGAACCGTGCATTCCACCAGCTACTTCACCGGCTGCAAATAATCCTGGAACACCGACAGCTGCTGCAGTATCTGGTTCTACTTCAACTCCGCCCATGACGTAGTGACATGTTGGGCCAACTTCCATTGACTCCTTAGTGATGTCAACGCCAGCTAATTCATAGAACTGGTGCCACATTGATGGCAGACGCTTCTTAATAATCTCTGCAGGTATGCGCTTTGAAACATCGAGGAAAACTCCACCGTGTTCTGTGCCACGACCTGATTTAACTTCTGTGTTAATTGCGCGTGCAACTTCATCGCGAGGTAATAGCTCTGGCGGACGTCGGTTGTTGTCCTGATCTTCATACCAACGATCTGCTTCTGCTTCATTGTCAGCATATTTGTCTTTAAATACATCTGGGATGTATTTGAACATAAATCGCTCACCAAGATTATTTGTGAGAACTCCACCTTCACCACGAACAGATTCAGTTACCAAGATTCCACGAACAGATGGTGGCCACACCATTCCAGTTGGGTGGAACTGTAAGAACTCCATGTCAACAAGGTTTGCGCCAGCCTTTAATGCAAGCGCATGTCCGTCGCCAGTGCCTTCCCATGAATTAGAAGTAATCTTGAAAGTTTTTCCGACTCCACCAGTTGCAATGACAACTGCAGGTGCCTCAAATAAAACTTCTTCTCCGCTCTCACGCCAGTACCCATAGGAACCAGAAATCTTTCCATTTTCTTTTAAAATGTCGGTGATAGTGAGTTCAGCGAAAACTTTAATTCCACTTTCCATATCGCCAGTTTCGCGACCATCTTTTTGCTGCAGTTGAACAATCTTTTGCTGCATGGTGCGAATAAGTTCTAGACCTGTTCGATCACCAACGTGTGCAAGGCGTGGATACTCATGTCCACCAAAGTTACGTTGTGAAATCTTTCCTTCTTTAGTGCGATCAAAGAGAGCTCCCCATGTTTCAAGCTCCCAAATTCGATCTGGGGCCTCTTTTGCATGAAGCTCTGCCATACGGAAGTGACTGAGGAATTTTCCTCCACGCATCGTGTCGCGAAAATGCACCATCCAACTATCTTTATCATTGACGTTTCCCATTGATGCAGCTGCGCCACCTTCGGCCATAACGGTGTGGGCCTTACCAAATAGAGATTTACAGATGATTGCAACGCGCAAACCTGCTTCGCGCGCTTCAACAGCAGCGCGCAAACCAGCACCACCTGCTCCGATAACAAGGACATCGTAATTATGGCGCTCTAGTGTCATAGTCGATTCCCCTTAGAAGAAGTAGAAGTTTGTCCAGGCGCCAGTTGCAACTTGGCGGACATAAATGTCAGCAAATGCAACGGCGGCGAGTGAGAACCACGCAAACTGTTGGTGTTTGTGATTAAGGATAGAAACCCATGACCATAACTTGTATCGAACTGGGTGCTTCGAGAAATTCTTTAGACGCCCACCGATGGTATGACGACATGAGTGGCAAGACATTGAGTACAGCCATAACATCGTGGAGCTCACAAGAAGAACAAGTGAACCGACACTCATGTGTCCCCATTGGCCTTCTGGGTTTTTAAAGGAAATGATTGCGTCATAACTCAGAATTACATTTAACAGCAAACCGGCATAGAAGAAATAACGGTGTGAGTTTTGAATTATTAAAGGGAAGCGAGTCTCTCCTGTGTACTTCTTGTGAGGCTCTGCAACACCACACGCTGGTGGTGACATCCAGAATGAACGGTAATAAGACTTACGGTAGTAGTAACAGGTCATTCGAAAACCTAATGGGAAAATCAAAATAATAAGAGCTGGTGAAAGGGCAAAGTTAAAAATCTGCGCACTTACTGGAGTAAAGCCAAAAATTGTTGCTTCGGGAAGACATGCCTCTGACAAACATGGTGAATAGAATGGTGAGATCAAGTGATCCTTGTAGTAATTCGCACCTTCAAATGCTCGGAAGGTTGCGTAAACAACAAAGGACATAAGCACTCCGAAAGTGACGAGTGGTTGTAACCACCACTTGTCTGTGCGCAGGGTCCGCTCTTTGATCTTTGCGCGCGTTGGTGAAAAAACACCTGACATGAATAACTCCCCCAGCACCATTGGCAATAACTAGGGGTAAGTCTCCTCTTGCGATTAATAATCGGCTAGGCGCAAAGGCCCTTTAGGGCTATGAACTCAACCACAGCAATAAAGAAAAAATGGCGGAGGGCGTGGGATTTGAACCCACGAAACTTTCGTTTGCCGGTTTTCAAGACCGGTGCACTCGGCCGCTATGCGAGCCCTCCGTGGGAGAGATTACCCGAAGATGGCCGGAGTCGAAAATCGGCTAAAAATTAAGCGGGTAGATCTAACAACTTCTCAATAACTATTGCCACGCCATCGCTGTCATGTGATGGAGCTACATCTTTTGCATAATTGAATCCACCTGGGTGTCCATCGGCCATAGCATATGAACGCCCACACCAAGCAAGCATTGGGAAATCATTGGGGTTATCACCAAATGAAACACAATCAGCTGCATCTATTCCAAGTCGCCCAGCAACCTTTGCCAACGTTGTTCCTTTTGATATTCCTAGAGCTGAGATTTCAAGTAGTGATTCCCTTGCATTTGAATGTGTCACAGTGACTAATCCGTCGAGTTCACGAAGTGCAACTTCTAGCATTTCATCCGATGATAGTTCGCCACCGCTGCAACGAGCTAACATTTTAAAAACTGGCCCTTTTGCTGCATCTTCAATTTTTTCAACACCAACATTATCTAAGCCAATGTCCCAACGTGGAACATAAGTTTTTTCGCGGTGGTAGTAATCATGAGTTTCAATAGCAAATGAAATGTGTGGAATTGCAGTACGCATTCTCCGTGCTATTTCAATCTGATCCTCTTTTGAAATCATCCACTCTTCAGTTACTTCTCGTTTTTGTAAGTCATAGAGCATTGCGCCATTGCCACAAATTGCCTCACCAAATCCAAAGGCTTCTCTAATCTCATTCATCCATCGTGGTGGGCGCCCTGTTATAAAATAAATATGCACACCTAAATCACGGGCTCTGGTGAATGCATTGATTGTGCGCTGTGTGATTGTTCCGTCGTGTTGAACAATGGTTCCGTCTAGATCTGTTGCAATGAGTTTGGGGCGTTTACTCACACCAACTCAAATCGTTCTTTACCAAGAAATGGTTGCAAGGCTTTTGGGATATTCACAGTTCCATCGCCATTTTGGTGGTTCTCTAAAATGGCAACAATCATGCGTGGAATGGCAACTAATGTTCCATTCAATGTGGCAACTGCCTTTGTGCCATCAGCATCCTTATAACGGATGTTCAGGCGGCGGGCTTGGAACTCTGTGCAGTTAGAAGTACTTGTGACTTCGCGGTAGGCATCTTGTGTAGGAATCCATGCTTCACAGTCGAATTTACGGTTAGCACTTGAACCCAAATCACCTGATGCCACATCGATAACACGATAAGGAATCTCCATTGCATTAAGGAAGTCTTTCTCCCACTGCAAAATCCGGGCATGCTCTGCTTTTGCTTGATCTGGATGGCAGAAAGAGAACATCTCAACTTTATCGAATTGGTGCACGCGGATAATTCCACGGGTGTCTTTTCCATATGTTCCTGCTTCACGGCGAAAACACGAAGAATAACCTGCATAGCGCATTGGAAGTTTGTCTCCACTGAGAACTTCATCCATGTGCATTGCAGCTAACGGGACTTCAGAAGTTCCTACTAAATACACATCATCTTTTTCAATACGATAAACATTTTCAGCAGCTTGTCCTAGAAATCCTGTGCCTTCCATTGCAGCTGGATTAACAAGTACTGGTGGAATCACAGGAATGAATCCTGCTTTGACTGCCATAGAGATTGCGTAGTTAACAAGAGCAAACTCTAAAAGCGCACCTGAGCCAGTCAAATAATAAGAACGAGAACCTGCAACCTTTGCACCGCGCTCTGTGTCAATTGCACCGAGGAGTTTTCCTAGTTCAACGTGATCTTTTGGTTCAAAATCAAACTTTCTAGGTGTACCAACATGTTCTAGAACTTTGAAATCTGCTTCTGTGCCAATTGGTGCATCAGGATCAAGAAGATTTGAAAGCTTCATTACTAATCCCTTGGTGTGCTCTTCTGCCTCTGCACGCTTGCTGTCAGCCTCTTTTACAGCAGTTGCCAACTCTTTAGCGTTTTCAAGAAGTGCGGTTTTTTCAACACCTTTAGCTGCACCTACTGATTTAGATAAAACATTTTGTTCTGCGCGTAGTTTTTCAAACTTTTCAATCGCAACGCGGCGTAGTTCATCAGATGCAATTACTTGATCAACAATCGATGCATCTTCACCGCGACCCGTTTGTGATGCACGTACAGCATCTGGGTTATCGCGAATGAATTTAACGTCGATCATTTACCGGCCTTTTCTCGTGGATATGAACCTAGGAAGCGAATATCTTCACAGATTGCTCGCAACGCTTCGACTGTCTCCTTTACTGGAGCGTCGTTAACGTGGCCCTCGGCATCAATAATGAAATGGTAATGGCCAAGTTCCAACCCTGTTGGACGTGACTGAATAAACGTTAAGTTAACGTCGCGCTTAGCGAACTCGGTCAGGATGTCGAGCAAGGCTCCCGCGTGATCAATGCCAATAAAGACAGCTAGGGATGTGCGATCGAAGCCAGTTGCCTTAGGTGGTGTTGCTGGCTTTGAGACCAAAACAAATCGCGTAATTGCGCCAACGATGTCGCCTATGTTGTCTGCAATAACAGTAAGTCCGTAATGCGCTGCTGCAACTGGGGCGGCAATTGCTGCATCAAATTCTCCCCGACCGATTGCTTCAGCTGCTGCTGCAGTTGAAGCAGTTGAGATTAACTCTGCATCTGGATAATTCTTAGCAATATATGCACGGCATTGGGCTTCAGCATGTGGATGTGTAGCAATGCGGCGAATATCAACTGTGTCGCGCTTAGACATCAAAGCAAAAGAAACTGGCAAAGTAACTTCGCCGACGATGGAAAGTGGTGTTCCTGTTGCTAATTCATCCAGAGTTCTGGCCACAACACCTTCAACAGAGTTTTCAATTGGAACTAGAGCAAAGTGTGCTTTACCCACACGCACTGCATCTAGGGCCGCGGTGACATTTGCGTAAGGGATGAGAGAATCATTGGAAGAAGTGATCTTTTTAAGAGCAGCTTCGGTGAATGTTCCTTTTGGACCTAAATACGCATATGTGCTCACTGACTAATGATACCCGAGCACCTTGCGTGCATATGACGGGTTATTTGTAATAAGGACCTCAACACCGTTTTCTAAGCAAAAGCGCATATCGTCGCCATCATCAACGGTCCAGACATATAAAGGCTTAATTGCATGGGTCATTTCTGGATTTGAGCGTAGATACTCCACGCTTGGCCCAAGAATGGGTGCAGATGTAAATCGTTGCATCAAATAATTGAATTTATCTTCTAAAAGGGCCACAGTCTTTTGTTGTGGGTTGATCTTTCGAATATTTTCAATAGCAAGCCAGGAAAATGACATCAGGACAACATCTGTTTCTAACTCTTCTTGTTCAAGTAGCTCTAAAACTTTCTTTTCAACCAAACTACCTTGTGGCACTGGGTGTTTAGTTTCAATCGCAAGTTCCATGCGCTTATCTCGTGCTAGCTCTAATAAATCTTCAAGCAAAATTGCTTGTGTGTAATGCTGCTTAATTTGTGGGTATGTCATCTCTGCGATTCGACCGCCATATCCAGCGGTGCGCTTCATATCAGCGTCATGCCATAACAACATCTGATTATCTTTTGTCAGGCGGACATCGCACTCCATGCCATCGGCGCCTTGATCGACCGCGGCTTTATACGCATCCATGGTCATCTCTGGGAAATCTACAGAGGCTCCCCGGTGGGCATATATTTTCATGATTACAGATTAACAGGGGTTAGGCTTATGCCCATGAGCGCTATTTACTTCCAGAGCAGTGCGCGCTCGGCTGACGGTTTACAGCGTAGTGGAAATGAAGATTCTGCTTTTGTTTCAGGACGTCTAATTGCAGTTGCTGATGGAATGGGTGGACATGCTGGTGGTGAGGTTGCTTCTAAAATTGCAATTAAAGCCCTGCAAAAGCTTAGCCCAGTACTTACAAGTTCAGAGATTGATTCTGATTCTGTAGAAGATTTACTTCTGAACTCACTTTTCACCATTGATTCACAGATTGGTGAATACGCAGAGGAGGCTATTGAACTCCGTGGAATGGGAACAACCCTTACCGCTTTACTCATTGTTGATACAAAAATTGCATTGCTACATGTGGGAGATTCGCGCTGTTATCGTCTGCGTGGTAACACATTAGAACAATTAAGTAACGACCACACTGTTATACAAGAACTTCTAGATCAGGGTGCTATCTCGCGCTCTGAAATAGCTGACCACCCACAGCGATCTGTTTTAACTCAAGCGCTCATGGGCCAGGGCACAGTAACTCCTGTTTTACAGATCTATGACGTAAAAGAGAAAGATCGTTATCTGCTGTGCAGTGATGGTTTGTCCGGTGTTTTAACGCAAAAAGAGATTAAATCCTTATTAAAGAAATCTGATCAATCTGAAGCTCTTAAAGCACTTATTGATGCTACTTACATCAATGGTGCACCGGATAATGTAACTGTTATTGTTGCCGACATAACTAGTGATGAAGTTACAACCAATGAAGTTTTAGGAGCGGCGCAATGATTAACTCGCTCTTTGGTGATCGCTACAAGCTTGGGGAAATGATTGGCACTGGCGGAATGGCTGATGTTTATGTTGCCCAAGATACTCGCCTTGCACGCCGGGTTGCAATAAAAGTATTGCGCAGTGATTTAGCGCGTGATCCTTCATTTGTTGCTCGCTTTAGAAAAGAAGCGCTGGCTGCTGCCGGTTTAAGTCACCCTGGAATTGTTGCGGTCTATGACTCAGGTGAAGTGCCTGCTCCATACATCGTGATGGAGTTAGTCTCTGGCCACACTTTGCGCGATTTAATTCATAACGGTGAGCGTGTGCCACTCAAGCGCGCCCTTGAAATTGGTGAAGGAATTTTGGCTGCCCTTGAATATTCTCATGAGCGCGGAATTGTTCACAGAGATATCAAGCCCGCCAACATCATGATTACAGATCATGGCGATGTGAAGGTGATGGACTTTGGTATTGCGCGCGCCCTTGCAGATCTTGGTGCAACGCTAACTAGCACTTGGAATATTGTTGGTACGGCCCAATATCTCTCCCCTGAACAAGCTTTGGGTGAAGTTGCGGATTTGCGCAGTGATATTTATTCAACTGGATGTTTGCTCTATGAGGTACTAACAGGAAAACCACCGTTCACAGGAGATACACCCGTCTCAATTGCTTTCCAGCATGTTTCTGGTGTTCTAGTTGCACCTAGTAAGATTCAATCTGAACTACCTGAAGGTGTTGATGTCATTCTCTCTGTGGCACTTGCTAAGAAACCCGAAGATCGTTATCAATCTGCAGGTTTAATGCTCGATGATTTATTTAAAGTTGGAGTTGGTCAGGCGCTCACTACAACTATTCCAAAAGTTAAGATTTCTCGCCGCAAAGTATTAATTGGGGTTTTGAGTTCAATTCTTGCAATTACTGTTACCGGTGCTGGCTTATTTATTACTCGACCAGCCGGTGATACTAATAACCTGCCTCAGATTCCAAACGTTGTGGGCTTGACCCAGGTGGCTGCGCAGACTCTTTTAAATGATTATGTTGTGACAATTCAACGTGCCCATGATGGGCGAATTCCTATAGGTCGAGTTGCTAGCCAAATACCACTTGCAACAACTCGAGCACAAAAAGGTTCTGGGGTTGTTTTAACTATTTCAGATGGGCCCGGAGATGCCGTTATCCCTACAGATTTAGTGGGTATGTCACTCATTGATGCGCGCGCAGCATTGAGCGCAGTTGGTTTACTTGTCTCTCGCACAGAAGCTATTCCTTCTAATGAAGCTCTCGGAACTGTTTTGAAAGTAATACCAGAGCCTGGTTCAACTATTACTGCCGGCAGTGGGGTTGTCTTACAAATTGCTAGTGGCCAGGTTGTGGTTCCAGCTCTTATTGGTGTTGATGCAATTCAAGCTAGGACTCTGCTTGTTCAAGCTGGATTCTTGGTTAATGCAATTGATGCCTACGATGCAAACCAACCTATCGGTGTTGTTATTAGACAAGCACCTGATGCTGGTACTACACAAACAATTGGTAAGTCAGTAACTATTACAGTTAATAAAGCACCTTAAGAACGACTACCAACTACTGGTGATAAACCAACTGCTTTAGTTTTTGCATTCTTATCACCACATGCAGTGAGCCAGTTGGCTAATATCTGATGACCGTGTTCAGTTAGCACTGACTCTGGGTGGAACTGCACGCCTTCGATGGGTAATGTGCGATGGCGCATTGACATCACAATTCCTGATTCGGTAGTTCCTGTGATTTCTAAATCAGCACCCACCGTGTCGCGCTCAACACACAATGAGTGATATCTGGTTGCAGTAAATGGTGATGGTAGATCCGTAAGTACGCCTTGTTGCTTATGATGTACCAAAGAAGTTTTTCCATGAAGCAGTTCAGGTGCTCGTGAAACTGTTGCGCCAAATGCAACACCAATTGCTTGATGACCTAAACACACACCAAAAACTGGAATCTTTTTCTCGGCGCAAAACTTAATCATTTCAATACTGACCCCAGCCTTTTCAGGAATACCAGGTCCTGGTGAGATGAGAACGCCGTCATAGTTGGCAGCCTCAAATGCCTGCACGGCATCGTTTCTCACCACGGTGCACTCTGCGCCTAGCTGCTGCAGGTACTGCACCAAGTTAAAGACAAAGGAGTCGTAGTTATCAACGACAAGGATCTTGGTGGCCATAGGAGCATTCTTGCTCATGGTGTATCTTTCACGTATGCCTAAATCAAAGCTCCGTAAGAAAGTCGCTGAAGCGCGCGCCCATAACCAGGAAATTGTCGTTGAAACTCCTCATGGGCCGCTAGAGAGCCCTAAGTGGTTAGCCCCAACAATGGTCACCGCCTTCTTGATAGGCCTTTTTTGGATCGTGGTCTTCTATGTCTCTCAGACCGCTTACCCAGTCCCAGGAATCGGTGCATGGAACATGATTATTGGTTTTAGCTTTATCGGTGTGGGCTTCTCTCTAGCCACTCGCTGGCGTTAACATCTTCTTAATTACACGCTTGTAATTCAATCCACATTGTGGATAAAGGCTGTGGATAACTTCTTATCTCTTATTGAGGGTGAATTGGGTTGCAATAACTCCTCCTACTAATCCGCCTAGGTGAGCTTTCCAATCAATTCCACCCAAAACAAAACCAATTGCAAAATTAATTCCGATAATCACATAGATCGAACGTGTATCTGTGCCGATGCGCTTTCCAACGATTGCAAGCGCGCCGAACAAACCAAAAACCGCACCTGATGCACCCACTGAATAAGAGGTGGGGGATGCAAAGTAGGCAGAGGTTAAAGAGCCAGTAAGGAGTGAGAAGAAAAAGATAAATAACATCTTGTTCTTACCAAAAGCAGCTTCAATTGGGTTTCCTAGAACCATTAATGCATACATATTAAAACCAAGGTGTAATAGCCCAGCATGAACAAGAGAGACAGTAAATAATCGATACCACTCATTGGTTGCTGTTAAATAATCTAGGTTAGGTAAAACTAAACGTATTTCAATTGATGGAACAACCATCTGCAGCAGATATGCACCGCAGATTAATGCGATTAAGGAATAAGTAGCAGAGCGCTTAAGCAACGGTGACGCTGTTGATTGTTATTGGTGTTGATGGCTTATCTTGCGCGCCTGTCTTTGCTTTACCAATAGCATCAACCACAGCCTGGCTAGCAGAATCCTTTACTTCACCAAAGATTGAGTGCTTGCGATTTAACCAAGTAGTTGGTGCAACGGTAATAAAGAACTGTGAGCCATTTGTTCCTGGGCCTGAGTTAGCCATTGCAAGAATGTATGGACGATCAAAAACTAACTCTCCGTGGAACTCGTCTGCAAAACGATATCCAGGTCCACCAGTTCCTTGACCCAGTGGATCTCCACCTTGAATCATAAAACCGTCGATGACGCGATGAAAGATTGTTCCGTCATAAAGATTGGCGTTTGTCTTATTTCCAGTGCGTGGATCAGTCCACTCTTTTTCACCAGTTGCCAACTCAACAAAGTTTGCAACAGTCTTTGGTGCATGGTTAGGAAATAGCTCGATGACGATGTCACCGAGTGATGTGTGTAGGGTCGCTGTAGTAGTCATAACGTGGAGACCAGGGGAATCGAACCCCTAACCCCCGCCTTGCAAAGGCGGTGCTCTACCAATTGAGCTAGGTCCCCGTTTGAGAGCGGGGTGGGCCTAGATGGACTCGAACCATCGACCTCTTCCTTATCAGGGAAGCGCTCTAACCAGGCTGAGCTATAGGCCCGCAACAAAGATGAATCTCGATTGCAGAAGCGCAAGGTTACCTTGAACTTCCCTAACTCCCAAAATGGGGGCTAGTTGCTTAACTCAGAGTGTGAACCATACTAACTTTTCGAAGAAATCTCATCTTCGCTGTTTTTGGTCACCGAGACCAATACCACGCCTTCATCCAGGTTCACTAGGCGCACACCCATTGAATCGCGCCCAGTTTGGCGAACCTGGGCCGCTGGTGTGCGCATAACTGTGCCAGCAGATGTAATTGCTAGGACTTCGTCCTCATCGCGCAGCACAAGTGCACTCACTAATGAGCCTCTTGAGCTTTCATCGATCTTGGCAGCTTTAATCCCAATTCCACCACGGCCTTGTAAACGATATTCATCTAATGGTGTTTTTTTGCCATAACCAGCATCAGTTGCAGTAAAAACAAAAGAGTTAGCGGCTAGCTCTGAGTTCACTCTAGCCATTGTGAGTAGAGAATCATTTGCACGAAACTTCATTCCAATAACTCCGCTAGTTGATCGGCCCATTGGTCGAAGTGATTCATCACCTGCTGTGAAGCGAAGTGACATCCCTTTAGTTGAAACAAGCAAGAGTTCATCATCAGAGTTAACTAATGACGCACCAACAACTTCATCTCCTGGTTTTAATGAGATTGCAATTAATCCACCAGTTCGCGGTGAATCAAACTCTGTGAGAGGAGTTTTCTTCACTAAACCTTTTTTAGTCGCAAGAACTAAGAATGGAGAGATGGTGTAATCCTTGAGGGAGAGAACTTCTGCAATCTTCTCCTCTGGTTTAAATGCCATTAAGTTGGCAACATGTTGTCCGCGAGCATCGCGTCCCGCGTCCGGTAGTTCGTGCACTTTTGCGCGATATACGCGTCCCTGGTTTGTAAAGAACAATAACCAGTCATGAGTAGAGGCAACAAAGAAATGATCAACCACATCATCTTCCTTAAGCGCCGCGCCCTTTACTCCGCGACCACCACGGCGCTGTGAACGGTAAAGATCTGCCATGGTGCGCTTTGAATAACCGCCACGCGTAATTGTTACAACTACATCTTGGTCCGGAATTAAATCTTCAGCACTGAAGTCACCTTCACTTGCAACAATCTGTGTGCGCCGATCATCTCCATACTTAGCAACTAAGTCAGTGAGCTCTGTTTTAACGATATCGCGCTGCTTTTCAGGGCTAACAAGAATGGTGTTGAGGATGAGGATGTCAGCCATTAACGCGTCATATTCATCATTAATCTTCTGGCGCTCAAGGGCTGCAATACGGCGCAGTTGCATATCCAAGATTGCATTTGCTTGAATTTCATCAACATCTAGAAGTTTCATCAAACCTGTGCGAGCTTCTTCAGGTGTAGTGGAAGCACGGATTAGGGCAATGACTGCGTCAAGTGCATCGAGTGCCTTCAGGTAGCCCTGCAAAATATGTGCACGCTTTTCTTTTTCAGCTAAACGGAACTTAGTACGGCGAACAATTACTTCGATCTGGTGGTCGATGTAGTAACGAATGAACTCATCTAGACGCAATGTGCGTGGCACACCATCCACTAGCGCCAACATGTTGGCACCAAATGTATCCTGCAACTGTGTCTGCTTATATAGGTTATTCAGAACAACCTTTGGAATAGCACTTGTTTGCAAAACAATTACTAATCGTTGACCTAAGCGCTCGTTACCTTCATCGCGCACATCTGCAATTCCCTTGATTTTTCCATCTTTAACTAATTCAGCGATTTTTAAAGCTAAGTTATCCGGGTTGACTTGATAAGGAAGCTCGCTAATAACTAAACATGTGCGCTTGTTAATCTCTTCTACTTGCACAACTGCACGCATAGTGATTGATCCACGGCCTGTGCGATAAGCATCTTCAATGCCGCCACGACCAACAATTAATCCCTTTGTAGGAAAATCTGGGCCTTTAACAATCGTTAAAAACTTAGCTAGAAGTTCTTCCTGCTTCATATCTGGATGTTCTAGCGCAAAAATTACTGCCTCACCGATTTCGCGAAGGTTATGCGGTGGAATGTTTGTAGCCATACCAACGGCAATACCAGCGCTTCCATTAACTAAAAGGTTAGGTAGGCGAGAAGGCAAAACCGTTGGCTCTTGTGAGCGTCCGTCATAGTTAGGAACAAAATCAACGGTGTCTTCATCGATATCGCGCATCATCTCCATCGCTAAAGAAGACAAACGAGCCTCGGTGTAACGCATTGCTGCAGCTGGATCATTACCAGGTGAGCCGAAGTTTCCATTTCCATCAATGAGTAAATAACGCAAAGACCAGTGCTGGGCAAGGCGAACTACAGAGTCATAAATCGCATTGTCACCGTGTGGGTGGTAATTACCCATAACGTCACCGACGATACGAGAAGATTTGTAATAGCCCTTATCTGGTCGATATCCCGCGTCATACATTGCATAAAGAACTCGGCGGTGAACTGGCTTTAAGCCATCGCGAATATCTGGCAGAGCGCGACCAACAATAACTGACATGGCGTAGTCAAGATAAGAGCGTGCCATTTCAACTTGAAGATCAACGGTTTCAATCTTGTCAAAGGACTCAAGATTTTTTGGGTTTAACTCATCCATTAGATATCCAAGAATCTAACGTCCTTTGCGTTACGTTGAATGAATGCTCTGCGCTTTTCAACATCTTCGCCCATTAACACTGAGAACAAATCATCAGCAGCTGCAGCATCTTCTAATGTCACGCGGATCAGCACACGGTGCTCTGGATCCATTGTTGTGTCCCAGAGTTCCTTGGCTGGCATTTCACCTAAACCTTTGAAGCGCTGAATTCCATCATCTTTAGGTAAGCGCTTTCCTGCAGCTAAACCAATCTCAATCATGCCGTCGCGTTCACGGTCGCTAAATGCGTATTCCACTGGCTCTTTCCCGCCCCACTTGAGTTTATAGAGAGGGGGTTGAGCAAAGTAAACAAAGCCGTTTTCAATGAGTGGGCGCATAAAACGGAACAACAAGGTCAGAAGTAATGTGCGGATATGTTGTCCATCAACATCAGCATCTGCCATCAAAATAATCTTGTGATAGCGAAGTTTTTTAATATCAAAATCATCGTGAACACCAGTACCTAATGCAGTAATTAACGCTTGCACTTCATTATTTTGTAAAACACGATCAATGCGTGCCTTTTCAACATTCAAGATCTTTCCACGAATTGGAAGTACCGCTTGATTACGTGAATCACGACCACCCTTTGTTGATCCGCCCGCAGAATCTCCCTCAACGATATAGAGCTCGCACTTTGCAGGATCAGTCCACTGGCAGTCAGCTAACTTTCCAGGCATTCCGCGGCCTTCTAGTAGACCTTTGCGGTTACGACTTAAGTCACGGGCCTTGCGCGCTGCAACACGTGCTGCAGCTGCATCGATGCTTTTGCGGACAATCTCTTTACCTTCTGCTGGGTTTTGCTCAAACCATGTTGTTAACTCTTCATTAACAACTTTTTGTGTGAATGTCTTTGCAGAGGTGTTACCTAATTTTGTCTTGGTTTGGCCTTCAAACTGTGGATCAACTAACTTGAGAGAAACAATGGCAGTTAAACCTTCGCGCACATCATCACCAGTTAAGCGATCTTCCTTTTTACGGATAAATCCAGCTTCTTCACCAAACTTATTAACAACTGAAGTGAGGGCTGTGCGGAAACCTTCTTCGTGAGCACCGCCTTCATGAGTGTGGATGGTGTTGGCAAATGTGTAAACAGATTCGCTAAATCCAGCGTTCCATTGCATGGATACTTCTAGAGCGATTTTATTCTTCTTATCCTCTGAAGCAAAAGAGATAACAGATTTGTGCGTCTCACCGCGGGTTGAGTTTAAGTGCTTAACAAAGTCAGAGATTCCGCCTTGATACTGGTAGCGAACAGTGAGTTGTTCACCCACTTCATCAACGTGGCCAGCACGGGCATCTGTAAGAGTGAGAATTAAACCTTTATTTAAAAAGGCCATTTCACGAAAGCGTGTAGAGAGAACTTCAAAAGAAAAATCTGTAGTTTCAAAGATTTCCTTTGATGGCCAGAAATGAACTGTTGTTCCAGAGCTAGTTGATGCTTCACCTTTTTTAACTGGAGCCGTTGGAACACCTAGTTTGTAATCTTGGTACCAAAAATTTCCATCTCTTTGCACGGTTACAGATAAATCTGTACTCAAAGCGTTAACAACAGAGATACCAACACCGTGTAGTCCGCCAGAGACTGAGTAGCCACCATCGCCAAACTTTCCACCAGCATGTAAAACGGTGAGCACAACTTCTAGCGCTGGTTTCTTTTCAACCGGGTGCATGTCCACGGGGATTCCGCGGCCGTTATCGATTACTTCAACGCCACCATCTGCCATCAAAGTCACATCGATCTGGCTGCAGTA
Source organism: uncultured Actinomycetes bacterium (assembly GCA_937888825.1). GTDB lineage: Bacteria > Actinomycetota > Actinomycetes > Nanopelagicales > Nanopelagicaceae > Planktophila. The sequence goes on from CALBFE010000038.1 coordinate 14,869, forward strand.
GCCAGCTAGAGCTTCATCGACTGAGTTATCTACAACTTCATAAACCAAGTGGTGCAGCCCGCGCTCACCGGTGGAACCGATATACATTCCTGGGCGCTTGCGCACGGCCTCCAGACCCTCCAGCACCGTGATGCTGGATGCGTCATAGGAGTTCTCGGCCACTAAGTCTCCTTCAAGGTCGAATCGTTCTTTTGCCCTCTGAGGGCTTCTGGAAGGGAGATTCCCTTCGGCACACTCCTATCCTAGTGGGAAAAAGGAGATTGGAGTAGCCACAATAAGCCTTGGGTGTGGGCATAGCCGAACTTTGAGCGTATGGGTGAGGGTTCCTAGTGGGTCTGGGGCTTATCCATAGGTATCTCGGGGTCCTCGGGCGTTGCGGATCGAGCGAACCCCTTTTTTCCAGCTGGGACCTTGTGGGCCGATAAATCGCAGCTTTTGGATTGTGGCACCCGATGGGTCGTTTTGAATTGTGGCCAATAAATTATCTGCGACCAAAGTTAACTGTGTTGCCCATGCAGTTGATGAAGTTTGAATTGTTAACGTTGAATCCAAAATAGAAATGGGTGTTGTGTGTCGCGCAATTTCCTGCCCAACAATTTTATCCCACGTAATAAAGAGATTGCCTTCGGCTAAACCGCTATTCCATTCACGTTCTTCAATCATATTGTTTAATAGCTCGCCAATTAATTCTGGATCTCCAACCTGTCCCACAGTTTTTGTTGGTGCAGGTTTGTTTTGTTTTCTTGTCACACCTGTTTTAAACGTCTTGAAAAGATCTAGAGCTAAGTCGCGCTTTGTCATTAACTCTTTCCTTTCTTAACAACTCCAGGTATCACATAAAACTTTTGTGTTAATAACTCTGCTGGTAGATCACTTTCAACAGCTGCCGTAATAATTGTTTGCTCAGCTAATTGAGTTGCAGACATTAATTGTTTACGGCGCGATGTATCAAGCTCTGCAAATACATCATCTAAAATAAGAATAGGTTCTGAACCTTCACTCTTTAAAAGGTTAAATGAACCAATACGCAATGAAATAGCCATTGACCAAGACTCGCCGTGGCTGGCATAACCTTTGGCGGGAAAGTCTCCAATTTGCAAATGAAGATCATCGCGATGTGGACCAATTAAAGAGACTCCGCGTTCAATCTCTTGATAGGCAACTTCTTCTAACCTTTTAGTTAGCACCTCGATATTGCTTTCAACATTGTTTGAAACACCCTCGCTACTGCACTTATATGAAATGGAGGCTGGTTTTACTTCATTCAAATTAGCGTAGTTTTTAGTAACCCAGGGATTGAGGGCCTCAACTAGAGCTATTCGATCTGCAGTTAACTGAGCGCCGAATTTAATAAGTTGTTCATTCCAAGGGATAAGAGCGCTGGCTGAAGAGCGTGTTTTAAGTAGTGCGTTGCGTTGTTTAACCACACGCTCATAATCGGCAATAACCCCAGCTATTCGGGGGGTGCGAGTAATGAGTAGGCGATCAAGAAAATCACGGCGCCCGCCAGGTTCCCCGCGCACTAGATCTAAATCTTCAGGGGAGAAATAAACAATCTGGCACGCACCTAAAATCTCGCGCTGACTTCTTGTTGGGTTGCCGTTAATTCGCGCACGGTTGGCTTTACTGGCATTAATTTCAAGATCGATATTTAACGTTCGATCATCGCGTTCAATCTCAGTTCTAATGATTGCTTGTTGGGCGCCGAGTGAGATTAAAGGAACGTTATTAGCAACACGGTGGGAAGAAAGAAATGCTAAATAGATCAGCGACTCTGCGATATTTGTTTTACCTGAACCGTTATCGCCAATAAATGTGGTGACTCCAGGTTGGAGCTCTAACTCTAATGAGGGATAGGAACGAAAGTTGGTCAACGCCAACTTATTAATGCGCATTAACGAAACCTATAAATTATGAGGCGTAGCGCATTGGCATTAACAAGTAACGATAGTTCTCGACAAGTGCGCCATCTTTATCGCTCTTGCCCATCAAGATTGCTGGCTTGTTTGGACCTGTAAATGAGATTTGAACATACTTAGTTCCAACTGCAGTTAAACCATCAGCTAGAAAGACGGGGTTAAATGCGATTGAAATTGGTTCACCGGTTAAAAGGATTTCAATTGCTTCTGTTGCTTGTGCTTCTTCCCCCGCGCCAGCTTCAAGGGAAAGGGTGTTGTTATTGAAATCCAAGCGTAGTGGAACGGTTTTATCTGTCACAAGTGCCACACGACGAACAGCATCTAGAAGTGTTGCAACTTCAATAAGGGCTGTTGATGTGACTTCTTGTGGAAGAAGGTGGCGATATGGGGGGAAAGTTCCATCCAACATGCGCGATGTCATTGTCTTTCCATCACCAGCAAATCCAGCTAGACGGTCATTGCTAGATGAAGGTGCAAAAGAGATTGACACTGTTTTGGTTCCAGTTAAAGATTTAGCAGCATCTGCAATTGTGCGAGCGCGAAGCAACGCACTTGTTGAAACGTTTGGAGTTGTTGGATCCCATTGGATTTCGCGCACAGCTAAGCGATATCTATCAGTTGCTGCCAAAGTTATAGTTTCCTCGCTTATTTCAACGTGAACACCAGTCAGGGTTGGCAATGAATCATCGCGCCCTGCTGCAATTGCAACTTGTGAAACTGCGGTTGCAAAAACATCACTAGCTAGAGTTCCTGTTGTATCTGGTAGTTCTGGCAAGTTTGGGTATTCATCAACTGAAAGTGTTGGCAAAGTAAATTTTGCACTGCCGCTAGTTACTAGAACACGAGAGCCATCTAAAGTGAAAGTAATTGGTTTGTTTGGAAGAGAGCGAGAAATTTCAGCTAGAAGTTTTCCAGGTACTAAAACCTTTCCGGGATCTTTAATCTCTGCTTGAAAATGAGACTTGCTGGCCGTCTCTAAATCAGAGGCTGATAAATAAACTTGATCATTTGTCGCATCAATAACTATTCCAAGGAGCTCGGTTTTAATTGGTCTAGTTGAAAGGGAACGGGAAACCCAATTAACGCCTTCAACTAAGGCTGTCTGCTCAACTATGAACTTCATGCTCTGCCCCAATTCAGTGAAAGGTTCGTTTCACATCTAGATTTATATATATAAAGGTAGTCGTAGTAACCAGAGAACTTTTGTGTGTATAAAAGAGATAAGCCCAGTTCAGCACGGCGTTTTAACTCCTGGAAGGTGTGGAAAAGGTGGGAAAAGGTGTGCACAAAAACCATGATTACACCCTTCCCCTTCCTACTCTTCAACGCACCATAACGGGCCTATCCACATAAAACGACGAGATCTCCATAGTTGTCCACAACTTATCCCCAAGTTGGGGGTAAAGAGTGTCAAAGCGGACATTTCACACTTTTAGTGCACTTACCTCGCTTGTTGCTTAATTCTGGTGGTGAGTTCGTTGACCTGGTTATAGATCGAACGACGCTCAGCCATCAGTTGACGGATTTTGCGGTCGGCGTGCATGACCGTGGTGTGATCACGCCCGCCGAATGTTTGGCCGATTTTTGGAAGTGAGAGTTCGGTTAACTCGCGGCATAGATACATAGCGATTTGGCGGGCATTAACTAATACCCGAGAGCGGGATGTTCCACAAAGATCATCGATAGTAAGTGAGAAATAAGCGGCAGTTTGAGCCATGATCGTGGCGCCAGTTATTTCTGGGTTGTTTTCATTAGGAATTAAATCCTTTAAAACAATTTCAGCTAAAGAAAGATCAACACTTTGACGATTAAGAGATGCGAAAGCTGTAACACGAATGAGTGCGCCTTCCAACTCACGAATATTTGTTGAAATCTTGCTGGCGATGTATTCCAAAACATCATCGGGCGCGTTCAACTTATCTTGCGCAGCTTTTTTGCGAAGAATTGCGATACGAGTTTCTAACTCTGGCGGTTGAATATCTGTAATCAATCCCCACTCAAAACGAGAACGTAGGCGATCTTCCAAAGTTGTTAGCTGCTTTGGTGGGCGATCACTTGAGATAACAATCTGCTTGTTGGCGTTATATAAAGTGTTGAAAGTGTGGAAGAACTCTTCCTGAGTTCGCTCCTTGTTTTCTAAAAACTGAATATCATCAACAAGTAAAATATCTAGATCGCGATAACGGCGTTGGAAAGCTGTGGCCTTATCGTCACGAATAGAGTTAATGAAATCATTAGTGAACTCTTCAGAGGAGACGTAGCGAACACGAACACTGCCATAGAGTTCTTTGGCATATGCGCCAATAGCGTGTAATAAGTGGGTTTTACCAAGGCCTGACTCACCGTAAATAAATAGCGGGTTGTATGCCTTGGCTGGTGCTTCAGCAACTGCCACAGCTGCCGCGTGAGCAAAGCGATTAGAAGCACCAATAACGAAAGTCTCAAAGATATAGCGAGAGTTAAGTTGTGAAACCTCTGCAATTTTTGAGGGAGCTTCTTCACGGCCAGTTCCAATTTTGGGTGATACAAACTCAATATCAACTTCTGGAGTTTGTGGTTCGGCAGATTCCAAGCTTTCATCAACAGTCACAGCAATACTGGCCTTATCGCCAAGTTCACGAGTTAAAACATCACAGACAACTGTGCGCAAGCGGCTCTCTAAAACATCCTTAGCAAAGAGATTAGGAGCTGCAACCAATAGCGTTGTTTGATCATTGTTATGAAGTAGACCTAACGGCTTTGTTAACTGTAAAAATGCTCGATGTTGAGGTGCATCAACGGCAACCTCTTCAATGACGCGATCCCAGAGAGTCGTTAACTCAATCTCTTTAACGGCCATTTCGGCCCCTCTCTGATATCCACAGGGTTATCCACAGCCTGTGGTCTAAACCCCAGGTTGAGCCCTTATATAACCTCCAAAAGCTATAAAACTGTGGAGGAGGGCGTAAAAGTAGAGCGGATTGGCAAAAAAAGCAACTGGTTATCCACAGAAATCTATCTATGGGTTGAGCCTAGAACTGAGTTTGACCGGCTTATCCCCAGACCTCTACCGTTACCTCCTTGCTTCCCCCGTATTTCTGGCCCGCAGTAGATTTTAATTATTTAGGAGTTTCACATGACAAAGCGCACCTTCCAACCTAACACCCGTCGTCGTGCCAAAAAGCATGGTTTCCGTGCCCGTATGGCCACACGCGCAGGTCGCGCTGTTCTTGCAGCTCGCCGTGCAAAAGGCCGCACGCGTCTTTCTGCATAAAGATCTCTAAGACAGACTTCTGTGCTTGCCAAAAGCGCACGTTTAACTGAGAGCGGGGATTTTGCCCGTGCAACAAAGAGTGGAATCCGATACTCCTCGACCAACTTTGTCGGCTATCTATACCTCACAGCGTTAGATCAACCTGCCCGTGCAGGATTAATTATTAGCAAAACTGTTGGCAGCTCAGTTGCTCGCCATCGTTTAGCCCGAAAAATCCGTCACTGTATTTTTAATCATTACAACCAACTCCCAAATGGATCGTTAATGGTTATCCGCGGACTTAACAATTCAGCCGACGCTGATTGCAAGAGCGAGATTGAAACCGTAGTTGCGCAGTTATTTCGCAAATCTAAAGAGCGTGCGGTCTCACAATGAGAATAATCCTGACTGCCCCTATTAAGTTTTACCAAAAATGGATTTCTCCAGCTTTTGCACCACGGTGCAAGTACTACCCATCATGTTCAAGCTATACGGTCAGCGCAATTGAAACATATGGCTTAAAAGGAATTGCAATGAGCGCTTGGCGTTTAGTGCGGTGTAACCCATGGTCACATGGTGGAGTCGATTACGTAGTTTCGAAAGAGAAGGTAAGTGTTAATGGATAGCATCTTAAAACCCTTATATATCGCTGTTTCCTGGGTTATTGTCATAATCCACGATTTACTCTCACCTTTGTTTGGTGCAGACAGTGGTGTGTCATGGTCACTCGCAATCATCGGTCTTGTAATCATCATCCGCACCATTTTAATCCCACTTTTTGTTAAGCAGATTAAAAGCCAACGTGCTTTAACTGCCCTTCAACCACATATGAAGGATATTCAAAAGAAATATAAGGATGATCGCCAGAAGCAATCAGAAGAGATGATGAAGCTCTATAAAGAGCACAAAACAAACCCATTAGCTTCATGTTTTCCAATCCTTGCCCAAGCTCCGATCTTCTTTGCACTCTTCACTGTTCTAAATGGAATAGGTAAGAACCCACCAGTTAAGCACGGTGTTTTCTCACAAGATGATGTTGTCAGCGCAGCGCAAGCAAAATTCTTCGGCGCACCAATTTCTCAAACATTCTTAGGTACAGATATAACAACCGTAAAAATCGTAGCGGTTATCTTGATTGCATTCATGTCCCTCACTACCTTCACAACTCAACGCCAGTTGATGTTAAAAGGAATGCCAAAGATGGATTCAAGCAACAACATGATGCTGCAACAGCAAAAAATTATGTTGTATGCATTCCCAGTAATATTTGCAATCTCAGGGGTTAACTTTCCAATTGGTGTTTTAATTTATTGGTCAACAACAAATCTTTGGACATGGGGACAACAGTTCTATGTCATTAAGCGAAACCCAACACCAGGATCACCTGCCTATGAAGAACTGCAAAAAAAGCGCAACCATAAAAGCGGAGTAGTAGCACCTGAAACAGATGTGGCCCCAACAGAGGAAGAAGTTAAAGGGCAACGAAACCAACCAAAGAAGAAGAAAAAGAAGAAATAGGACAAATCAGTACAAATAGTATTAATTCACTACAAACCCGACTGGGAGAGCGACATGGCAAAGGCAAAAGCAGAAGTTGTTGAAAAGGTAGAAGAAGTAGCAGAGACAAAGCCTGTAAAAGGCGTGGCAAAGCTTGAGGAAGAGGGCGATATCGCCGCTGACTACCTAGAAGCCCTGCTCGACATCGCAGATCTTGATGGCGACATTGATATTGACGTTGAAAACGACCGTGCCGCCCTGGCGATCGTTGGAGGAAAGCTCAATCACCTAGTTGGCCGAGATGGCGAAGTTCTAGATGCCATTCAAGAGCTCACCCGCCTTGCAGTTCAGACCGCTACCGGAGATCGCTCACGCCTGATGCTTGATATCGATAACTTTCGTGCTAACCGACGCACAGAGCTCACAAAGCTTGCCAACGAGATGGCCGAAGAGGCAAAGTCGACTGGCGCTTCAATCAAACTGGCTCCAATGAACGCCTTTGAGCGCAAGATCATCCACGACACAATCCAAGAGCTAGGCCTAAGTAGCGAATCTGATGGGGAAGACCCAAACCGCTACGTTGTCATCTATCCAGCGTAAATGCAGGTTTCACGTGAAACCCTGATCGAGCGATATTTCCCTGATATCGATCGGGTTTACGCCTATGCCGCATTCCTAGAATCGGCTGGAATTGAGCGTGGATTAATCGGTCCCCGCGAGGCAGAGCGCATTTGGGACCGCCACATCTTCAACTGCCTGCCCGTAACCTCTCTTCTCAAAGAGGGCTCCATAGTCTTTGATATCGGCTCTGGGGCAGGTCTGCCTGGAATCGTTATCGCTCTGGCCCGTCCAGATCTAAAAGTGACCCTCATTGAGCCCCTTGAGCGCAGAGTTGAGTTCCTCAAAGAGGCTGTGGCAGGCCTTAATATTGAGGTTATCCGCGGCCAAGCCCAGGATGTGCGCACAACGGCCCACTATGTAACAGCTAGGGCAGTGGCCCCGCTAGAGAAGTTGAAGAAGATGAGCTGGCACCTTTTAAAGACCAATGGCTCACTGATGGCCATTAAAGGAAAGTCTGCTGAGGAAGAGATGAAATCGGTGCCAAAAGCCATGCTCCATGAGGTAAATCTTGAGGGCATTGAGCTTGGACGCATAGTAGAAGTGCGCAAAGGTGCTTAACTAACCTCCGTGGATGATTCACGTGAAACAAAGAAGGTTATTGGCACACGCCGCCTCAAAGAGGCGATGGCACAACCAGCCTGCCTTCGAATCATCACTGTGGCCAACCAAAAGGGCGGGGTCGGCAAAACCACCACCACAGTCAACCTGGCGGCAGCCCTTTCTATGGGTGGCCTACGGGTGGCAGTTATTGATCTAGATCCACAAGGCAACGCATCTACTGCCCTGGGGGTAGAGCACCTAGAAAACGCTGGAATTTATGAAGTGTTAATGGGCGATTTAACAATGTCACAAGCAATGCAAAAAGTTAAAGGTTTTCCATCTCTTGAATGTGTTTCATCAAATACTTCATTAGCACAAGCAGAAATTGAATTGGTTCCAATGGTTGCACGTGAGATGCGATTAAAAGATGCAATCGATGAATTAGCAACACTACGCATTGAAGCAGGTGAACCACTTGATTATATTTTTATTGATTGTCCGCCTTCACTTGGTTTATTAACAATTAACGCGTTAACTGCAGCAAAGGAAATGTTGATTCCCATTCAATGTGAATACTATGCATTAGAGGGTTTAGCACAACTATTAAAAACTTATGAATTAGTGAAGAAACGTTTGAACTCATCACTTAAGCTTTCAACATTTGTTTTAACAATGTTTGATGGTCGCACACGTCTTGCCAATGATGTTGCAGATGAAATTCGAAAACATTATCCAAATGAGTTAATTGATATTCCCATTCCACGTGCCGTGCGAGTATCAGAGGCACCAGGCTTTAATCAAACAGTAATGACTTATGACGCAGCATCACCAGGTGCAATTGCTTACATGTCAGTTGCTCGTGAATTAGCAGAGCGCGGCAAACCTTTTGATTCAAATGTTGTTTCGATTAATTACAAACGCGAAGGTGAGATTGCATAATGGCACGTCGTGGAGGACTAGGAACAAATCTAGATGCATTGATTCCAACATCATTAACTGTTGCTGGGCAAGAAGTGGCAACTCAAAATGAAGTTGACGTTAATCTCATTTCAGCGAATCCACGTCAACCACGCCAACACTTTGATGTTGATGCCCTCAATGAATTAACAGCATCAATTAAAGAGATCGGTATTTTGCAACCACCAGTTGTTCGTCAAAAACCAAACGGTTCTTATGAACTCATTATGGGAGAGCGGCGCTTTCGTGCAGCAAAAGCTGCAGGATTAAAAACCATTCCAGTAATCATTCGCCAAACTCCAGACAATGAACTTTTGCGCGAAGCGTTGATCGAAAACATCCACCGCAGCCAACTCAACTCACTAGAAGAAGCAGCAGCCTATTCACAACTTCTCACCGACTTTAACTGCACACACGATGAACTGGCAGCAAAGCTTGGCCGATCACGTCCGTTAATTTCAAACACCATTCGTTTAATGAATCTGCCAACTGCGGTGCAACAAAAACTTATAACAGGAGCGCTCAGCGCAGGGCATGCTCGTGCACTTTTGGGATTAAGTGATTCAGGGGAGATTGAAAGACTAGCCGCAAGAATAGTTGCTGAAGGTTTGAGTGTGAGGGCAACGGAGGAAATCATTTCAACTGGTGCACCCAAGCGAAAAGGTGCAAAGAAGTTAAAGGCGACAAAGTCTGCAAGCCCTGAACTACAAGAGATTGCTGACACTATGGGAGATTCACTCGATACGCGTGTTTCCATTCAAGGTAGCATGAAAAAAGGGACAATTGTTATTGAGTTTGCTGGAGCAGAGGATTTAAAGCGAATAGCTAAGGCAATTAATAATTAATTAAGTTGGTTTCCGCCGCGGCGTGACATCTCAGTCTTAATAACTCCACCCAAAGCTTTAACACCTTCACGGATGCGCTCTGGTGTTGGGTAGCAATATGACAAACGCATTGACCAAGAACCAAAACCATCGGCATAAAAAGCTGTGCCTGGTACATAGGCAACCTTGGCAACAATCGCTTTTGGCATTAGAGCTTTAGTGTCAATTTCTGGAGGCAAAGTAACCCACACATAAAAACCACCGCCTGGCTTTGTCCATTTAGCAGTTGCTGGGAAGTGCTCATCTAAAGATTCAAGCATCGCATCACGACGCACTTTATATAGTTCGCAAAAAGATGCAATCTGATCGCGCCATGGTTGATCAGCTAAGTAACTAGAGATTGTTAACTGTGAGAAGTTTGAAGGACACAAGATTGAAGATTCACTGGCAACAATTAACTTTTCTTTCAGAGATGGTGGCACCAATGCCCAGCCCACACGCATTCCCGGAGCAATCGTCTTTGAAAATGAACCTAAATAAATAACGTTCTCTGAATCTTCAGCGCGCATAGCGTTAGGTGATGGCTTATCAAAGCCAAGGAGGCCATAAGGATTGTCTTCAACAACAAAGATGCCTTCTGTGCGACAAATATTTAATATCTCAGTACGGCGATCTGCAGGAAGCAGAACACCTGAAGGGTTTTGGTAGTTAGGGATTGTGTATAGAAACTTAATTTTGCGACCAGATGCTCGCACGCTCTTAATAGCAGCCCGTAAACCATCTGGGACTAATCCCAAATCATCAGTTTCAACATGAACTACCTTGGCTTCATATTGATGAAATGTACCGAGTGCGCCAACATATGAAGGCGCTTCAGCTAAAACAACATCGCCTGGATCAATAAAGATACGTGAAATTAAATCCAGGGCTTGCTGAGAACCAGTTGTTACTAAAACATCATCAGGGTTAGCACGAATTCCTTCTAGCGCCATTACTTCACAGATCTGTTCGCGAAGTTTTGGATGTCCTTGACCACTGCCGTATTGCAAAGCCTCTTGGCCATTAGTCAAAATAAGTTTCTGAACGACATCAGCCATCATTGCCATAGGAAGGGCTGAAAGATTTGGCATTCCACCAGCTAGAGAAACAATTTCAGGTCTGGATGCAACAGCGAAGAGTGAGCGAATCTCACTTGGTTGCATATGCGCAGCACGTCTGGCAAAGCGCTCCTCTAGATTTTGAGGCGCTCCGGTTGTAAAACGTGGCGTTACATCAGACATGGCTTAAGTCTGCCATATGCCGGCACGTAGCCGAACATGAATTAACGGCGGATACCGGCTTTACGCAGATCAGAAATACGTAAAGTCCCTGTTTTTGCATCATCTTCAGCAGCTAAATAGAGCCGTTGAATTGCAATAACCAGAGCCTCTGCAATCACATCACGAAAATCCGGACGAGACATACGGCCAATATCGCCAGGATTAGTTTTATAACCTAAATCAATACGAACTGCTGGCGCTTTAGTTAGGCGTAATAAATCCCAAGTCATGGCGTGTGTGCGGCAGTTAGCAAAATCAGTACGGGCACATATTTCACGCTGAACTAAAGAAGCAAAGCGTTCTCCAACTATTGAGTGTACGCCGTGCACATCGCTGCCATAAAAATATGTTGCTGCCCCGTTGGCATTTTCATTTTTATAACTATCTTCATGTAATGAAATCATCAGATCAGCGTTGCTGTTGTTTGTGAATGCAATACGCTCTTTTTCACTGGGATTATTAGTTGCACCGCGTGTTAAGAAAACGGAAGCACCGAGCGCCAACAAGCGGCCTTCTGTGCGAACAGCGACATCATAAACAAGTGAATCATCACCATCAGGGTTTAAGACAATAGTTTTATTGGCAAGTGCGGGTCCACGATTTTTTTGATTTGCACTTTCGCGCAAAACAGATGGCGCACCACCTGAAACAATTTTAGTTAAACGAATCAATGCAATGATTGTTGCAGGTCCACATTTACCATCAACGGTTGCACCAACTGATTTCTGAAAATCTTTCACCGCTAACTCTGTGCGAGGACCATAAATTCCATCCACTCGCCCACAGTCAAAACCCATCTCAGTTAAACGCGATTGCAAAGCAGCAACATCATCACCATGCATCAATGGTGGTTCTTGCAAGTTTAAAGATCTATCCCCGAGTTTCCACCGCGCCTCTTCAAGAGCGCGAGCGGTGACCTCATCAACAAGCCCGGTGACACTTAAACCACGGGCTTGTTGAAAAGAACGAATCTCGGACTCAGAAAGCTCAGACATTTTATTTAAGAGAGAAAGCTTTCAAGTTCCTTCAACATCGCAGGCTTTGGCTTTGCGCCAACAATTGTCTTCACAATTTCGCCATTAACAAAGACGTTCATGGTTGGAATAGATGAGATTCCATATTTAATAGCAATCGCTGATTCTTCATCAGTATTGAGCTTTACGATCTTTAGCTTTGAGCCGTACTCATCAGAGATCTCTTCAAGAATTGGTCCCACGGCTCGGCATGGGCCACACCACTCAGCCCAGAAATCCACCAATACAGGGGTGCTGCTCTTTAAAACCTCAGCATCAAATGTTGCTGTTGTTACTTTGCTTGTGGCCATTATTTACTCCTTGATATATGTGTTTAGGTTGAGAACTTTAGTGTCCTGAGAGGAATCTTTCAGCGTCTAGCGCTGCGGCGCAGCCTGAACCAGCTGCTGTGATTGCTTGGCGGTAGGTGTGATCAACCAGGTCACCGCAGGCAAAGACGCCTTTGATATTTGTTCTAGTTGAGCTACCTTCTACTTTCACATAGCCTTCAGAATCTAGATCAATCTGCCCAATGATTAATTCACTGCGTGGGGTATGTCCGATAGCAACAAATAATCCAGTTACATCCAGAGTTGATTCAGAACCATCAATAGTACTTTTAATCTTTAAGCCAGAAACTTTCTCAGCTCCTAGAACATCAATGACTTCAGAGTTCCATAAAAATTCAATCTTAGGGTTATTAGCTGCGCGATCTGCCATGATCTTTGATGCGCGCAATGAATCACGACGGTGAATCAGAATAACTTTTTCAGCAAAGCGTGTTAAAAATGTTGCTTCCTCAACTGCTGAGTCTCCCCCGCCAACAACAGCAATTGTTTGACCACGGAAAAAGAAACCATCACATGTTGCACACCAAGAAACTCCATGACCAGATAAACGCTTTTCATTTACTAAACCAATTTCGCGGTAGGCACTACCCGTTGCAAGAATGACCGCTTTTGCCTTCACAGTGTTTCCTGAGCCATCTTTCAAAACCTTAATCTCACCTGATAAATCCATTTCAACAATGTCATCAGTGATTAACTCTGTTCCAAAACGCTTAGCTTGCTTTCGCATACTGTCCATGAGATCTGGGCCCATCACACCATCAATAAATCCAGGAAAGTTTTCTACTTCAGTTGTGTTCATGAGGGCGCCACCAGCAGTTACAGAACCTTCATAAATGATTGGGTTTAACTGCGCGCGAGATGCGTAAATAGCAGCTGTGTATCCAGCTGGGCCTGATCCAACAATTACAACATCCCTAACTTCACTCATATGTACTCCCTATAACCCATAACTTATCTTCTTTATTCCGCTGCGCCTGGACGCCGCAAAACAGAGTTCTTCAAATGCCTAATCATTGTAATCTCTTCAACACCAGCAGCTTTGCCAGCAATTAAATAACCAATAGACGCTGCGCCCATAACAACTATTAGCTCTCCTAATCTAGCTATTTTACTCAGTTCAACGCCAACCCAATCTAAATATTGAGTTAATGCGAAAAGCGGCAGCATCACCCCGAAAGAGGCACCAAATAAGCGAAGGTGCTGACCGCCAAAAGCTTTTAAAGAAATTCGACCTGTGTGTTTTTTGAGCAATGAGAGCGTGACCAACAAGCCAAGCAAGTAGGAGATTGAGAAAGCAGCACCTAAACCGATTGTCACCCATTGATTGCGCAGAGTGAACAGTGAAACATAAGAAAGAGCCACTGCAATGATATTAATAACTAATATTGAAATAACTTGTGTGCGAGTATCTTCAAATGCATTAAAGCCACGGATTAAAATCAAATTAATAGAAAATGCAACTAAACCAAAACTTAGTGCCGCTAACACATAACCGATGTATCTGGAATCCTCTAATGGAATACCAATAAAGAGAACTGAAGTAATAAGTGGGCCAAATAATAGGAAAGCAACTGCGCTAGGAATAGTGATGACACCAACAAGTCTTATTGCACGAATTAATTGCTCGCGAACTTCATCAGCTTTCCTTTCTAAGGCAAGGCGTGAGATATGAGGCAAGATTGCTGTGATGATCGAGATTGTAACAACTGAATACGGCAACAGCATGACATAGTAAGCAAATGTATAAGGGGTGTAACCGACACCTTGCGCTATTCCCTCTTGTGCACTTCGTACCGCAGCACTTGTTGCAACATTAACTGTTACTAAATAGCCAAGCTGTGAAATAAAAACATAAACCAAGGTCCAGCCTGCTAAACCAAATGATTTACCAAGACCCTTTACTCCCCACTGTGGGCGCAGCTTGATTCCTAATCTCTTAATTACTGGCACCAAAACCAAAGCTTGGACCACAACGCTCAACGTGGTGCCCCACCCTAAAATCTGAACTTGGATATTTGAAATATTATCGATGCTCACTGATGGCGAGAAGACAAGAAAAGAACCAAATAAGGCTATTCCAACAATGTTATTAGCAATCGGTGCCCACATCAGTGGGGCAAAAGAGCCACGGGCGTTTGCTACTTGGCCCAGCATTGTGAAGAGGCCCAGGAAGAAGATCTGCGGTAAGCAGTAACGTGTGAAGGCAATTGCAATCTCTTTTTCAGCCTCAAAGCCTGTAGTAAAAAACTCTGGAGCATATAGACGAACTAGAGCTGGTGCGAAATAGACTCCTATGGCAACGAGTGCAAATAAAATAATAGAAATTGTTGTAATTAAGCGCGAGGCAAAACCATCGCCACCATCTTCATGATCAAAAGATCTCACTAACTGCGGAATAAATATCGCTGTTAGCGCACCACCAACAAGTAAGTTATATAAAATATTAGGCATTGTGTTTGCAACGTTGTAAGTATCTGCAAGGAGTGCGGTACCAAGAACTGCAACAATTAAGATGCCACGGATAAATCCGGTAATTCGAGAAATGATTGTTCCAAGTGCCATGATGCCAGAGGCACGAAATAACTCATTAGATTTCATCATTGCGCCCCTTTCTTACTCGGCGAACACTTTGGGCTACAGCTGCGAGTAAGAGCAGGATGGCAGCTCCAGTAGTTAACCATGTCACACGTTTATCAATAACTGTTGAATTAATCAGCAAAATTGATACCGGCACCACTTCCACACTCGTGGCATCTGTGATCTGGGCAAGAATCGCAGTCTCACCTGGTGCGATGACATTAAGGCTGAGCTCCAACTGCGTCTTAGAATTAGCTGGCAATACAACACCAGCGAAATTCTCAACGACAACCCGCGAATTCATTGGGGTCATTTCAATATTGACCATGACATCAACTGCAAACTCATTAATTATTGTCACAGGTAGTTTTGCAGAATCAGTTGTGACTTGATACTTACCTGGGTTAATTCGCAGTTTTCGCAATTGGGCATCAACAGCCACTTTGGCGTTATAGGAGAAATAGTCACGAGAACCCTTATCTAAAGACGGTGATAAAAGCCGACTTAAACGTGCCCGCATTATCTTTAAATCGTAATCATCAACAGCGCGCGATAAACGAGTTAGCGCTTTACGGCTATCGCTGTAGTTCTTTTTTAGCACAGGGCTGATCTTTGATTCACCTGTACTCCAGCCACCATCTGGCTCACTGCGCACAATACGCCCCAGTGCAATCTGCAACTGAGATTTTCCAAAGGCGTAATACATTCTTAATTCACTAGGAGCTAAAGATTTAGCTAGCGCAATATCAGGATTGCCATAAGCAAGAGCGATAATTTCATTACCTTGAGAGACTTTTTGTAACTGTCCTAACCAGTCAGAAGCAATCTGTGAACCAACAGGCGTTGCATCAGTTACCAACTTATAGTCACCAGTCATTGCAGCAACTTCATCAATGAGGGCCGGATCAATAACCCAAATCTTAGAGCGAGAGATAGGCACATAAACGAGCTGTCCTAATTTTCCTGAAGGGGTTAACTCTTGTGCCAGATTGTCATTTCTAAATGTGCCAGTAAAGGTTTGATGCGCTGGGCTAACGATGCGAACTATCGTTGAATCTGCCGCAATAGGCGATAGTGGTGCAATCAAAAAGAAGGCAGCGAGTAATAAACCTACGAGTTTTCTCACAGAACTAACTCACCACTTCTGGCAATCAATTTCTTTTCATCTGGATATGCCAGACGACCAACTATCTCTGCCAATGGAAACCAAGAGACCTCATCAACTTCAGTGACTTGTGGAGTTAATTGCCCACTGACTTCAGTAAAGAGAAAATGGTGCACTGTCTTGTGAATTCTTTTTCCGCCAGCCATAAACCAAAAATCAATAACGCCTAAAGATTTAGTAATAGAGGATGTAATTCCAGTTTCTTCAGCGACCTCGCGGATTGCAGCTTGTTCTGGAGTTTCACCTTCTTCTATATGTCCCTTTGGTAATGACCAGAGTAAGCGCTTACCCGTGGCATCTTTATGATCAATGCGCCCAATCAGCAAACCTTGTGTGCCAGTTGAATCAATTACCAAACCTCCAGCGCTGACTTCATCCACGCGCTTGGCGTAAGGACGTTTATTTTTTGGGTGAGGAGTTTTTTCAGGGTTACTTGAACTCTGTGTTTGGGGGCCGCGGTTAGCGGGGCGCTTCCGCTTCCGCTTCTTTTTCGTACCTTCGCTGCCCGCACCAGGTGCCGGGATCATGGAGTAAGGGTACTGCTCTAACCTTACTTATTGTGAGTAACGCATTAGGAGCCGCGGGCGAGTTAGCCATTCGCTCACTTATTGAACGAGCCCCGCTGGCTAGTTCACTAGCGCAATCCTTTAAAGCCAAAGGCTTTACTTTGGCATTGGTTGGTGGACCTGTGCGTGATGCGCTCTTGGGAAGACTGGGAAATGATTTAGATTTCACAACGAATGCATTGCCACAAGAAACAAAAAAGATTTTAAATGAGTGGGCAGAAAATGTTTGGGATACCGGTATTGCATTTGGAACTGTTGCAGGCAAACGTGGCGACACAACAGTTGAAGTAACTACATATCGCACAGAGCATTACGATGCTGATTCACGCAAACCAGCTGTTGAATTTGGAAAAGATATTAATGGTGATTTATCGCGTCGTGATTTCACTGTCAATGCTATGGCACTTGAATTAACAACAGATAAACCAGAGTTCATTGATCCATTTAATGGTTTGCAAGATTTAGCAGAAAAAACTCTGCGCACACCAGGTCTACCTAATGATTCATTTAATGATGATCCACTTCGCATGATGCGTGCTGCCCGTTTTGCTAGCCAACTAGATTTCGAAATCGAACCAGATGTTTTAACCTCTATAAAAGAGTTAGCCCATCGCATCTCCATCATTTCAGCAGAACGCGTGCGCGATGAATTCACAAAGATTCTTATGTCTAATAATCCCCGAAAAGGAATAACATTATTAGTCGATACCGGCTTAGCCGATTTAGTCCTTCCAGAAATTCCTAAACTGCGCCTTGAAGTCGATGAGCACCATCACCACAAGGATGTGTATGAGCATTCAATTACAGTCCTTGAACAAGCGATTGAACATGAAGATCGTTTAGGTGGCCCTAACCTTGTTATTCGCCTTGCTGCGCTTTTGCATGACATTGGAAAACCAAAGACTCGTGCATTTATTGAAGGAGGCGGGGTTTCATTTCACCACCATGAAGTAGTGGGTGCACGCCTTGCAAAAAAGCGCTTATCTGAACTTCGCTTTGATGGTGACACCGTGGAGGCCGTTGAACTACTTACTACCTTGCACCTGCGCTTTCACGGCTACGGGGATGGAGAATGGACCGATTCTGCCGTGCGCAGGTACGTGCGAGATGCCGGTGATTTACTGACTCATTTACATGTTCTCACCCGTGCTGATTGCACTACTCGCAATAAAACAAAGGCTGCACGCCTTGCAAGTGTCTATGACTCGTTAGAAGCACGCATCGTGGTTTTAATGGAACAAGAAGAGCTTTCAAAGATCCGTCCAGATCTAGACGGTAAACAAGTTATGGAGTTATTGAATTTAAAACCATCGCGAGATGTTGGCGCAGCGATGGATTTCCTCATGGAGCTACGCCTTGAAGCCGGACAAATTGGCGAAGAAAAAGCCACCCAAGCTCTACTTCACTGGTGGAAAGACCGAAGTGCGAAGTAAGCGCACTCCGACTAACAAGTAAGCCACACTCACACACAGCGGAACAGTTGCACCCAAACCAGATGTTGGTAGCAAGAGCGCTGCAATCAAACCACCAGAAACAATTGCACCATTTACTACAACGTCATACACCGCAAAAACACGACCACGGTAGTAATCATCAATCTTGGATTGAACGAGTGCGTCATTGGTGACTTTTAAGTTCTGACCAAAGAAAGAAACTAAGAAAGCGGCAAGAATTAATGTCACTTGAGTCTGAGTAATGGCCAAAATTATTGGGCATGCAGAACTTGTGAGAATTGCTAAACGAATCCATTGATGGCGGCCAACTTTTGAAACCCCATAAGGAGCTAGAAAAGCGCCAAGAAATACACCAAGGCCAGCAAAGGAAAGAGCAAAACCAAAACCTTTTAAGCCCTGCTCAGGAAAATTAGGATCATTAAAACTATTTCGCTCTAGCAACAACGCGGTAAGAGTTAGTGCAGTTAATCCCCCGCGGTGCACAGCAGTTGCCAAGATCCCACGGGCGGCATCGGAGTGAATACGCAGGAAGTGAAAACCTTCACGCATTTCAACAACACCTTGCATGAAACTGGCCTGCTTCTTTTCATGCTCAAGCGGGCCAATCTCAAATTTGTTTAACCGGCCACTCAATAAGGCTGCAGCGAAATAGCCAGCGCTAGCCATAAGAATTAAGAGCGCATCAGCGTGATTGGCAATTGCTAAAGAATCAGTAAGTGCTCGTACCCCCACACCAATTCCGCCACCAATAACAACCAGAACTGATCCACCAGTAACGGCGGTTGCATTTGCAGTGATGAGTGATTTTGAATCAATGAGCAATGGCAGCCCGGCAGAAAGAGCAGCAAGGATTAAACGATTAATTCCAAATGCAATAAGAACAACAGCAGTTAAGGCAACACCTGATGTCCCACTAAAAACAAAAAGAGCAACAAGTAATAAGTTGGCACTGCGAGCAAGGTTTGCAAAAAATAGCGCTCGCTGGCGTGAAACGCGATCCAGAATCGTTCCGACAAATGGACCCACAACTGAATACGGCAATAAAACAACAGCAAAACCAATCGCAGCGCTTAATGCATTGGCTTGGCGCTCAGGAGAGAAGAGAACAAAAGAGGCTAAAGCGCTTTGAAAGATCCCATCAGTTGCCTGACCCGTCCAACGGATTGCAAGCAAGCGCGAGAACCTAGGATGCCTGAGTAAACTAAGGAAACTCACAATGAAGAGCGTACTGGCTTAGTTAGGATTATTCTTTACCCCAATGAAATCTCAACGCTCCTTCATCGACTATTCACTCGATAAGCGCGCCACTTTAATGGCCCTCTTTCGTGGAGTAGTTGATGCGTGCGACGCCGATCCTTACTTGATGCGGGCAGCAAAGTGGCACGGGGAAAAAGTTGGGCGCAACTGCCCGGTATGTAAGAAGAATGAACTTGTTGAACTTCGCTATTCATTTGGTGAACAGTTAGGCCAGTACTCAGGTCGTATTAAGAATGTTAAAGAGTTAACGCAGATGGAAAGTGAGTTTGGAGAGTTTCGCGTCTATATCGTTGAGGTGTGTAGAGGTTGTTCTTGGAATCACCTGTGTGCCTCATTCATTTTAGGTGATGGCCACGAACGCAAGGCACCCCGCAAGGTACGCACCTTGGAGGACGAGGATTACGCCACACGGTAGCCTTAAGTAATGCGTAAGTTACTGATCAGATCAGCTGTCTTTCTAGGCGGCTTTGGCTTTATTGCAGGATCTGTTCTTTTTGCCCTCGCCTATTTCACCGTCGACATTCCAGATCCGAATGCCTATGTGAACTCTCAATCAACAATTATTAAATATTCAAATGGTGAAGAAATCGGTCGCGTAGGGACACAGAACCGCCAGATTGTTGCGCTTGCAAAGATTCCACTGAACGTGCGCCACGCAGTTCTAGCAGCAGAAGATCGCGGGTTTTATTCCAACCGTGCTTTCTCTGTTACGGGAATTTTGCGTGCGGTTGTCAATAACTTAAAAGGTGGGTCGCTTCAAGGTGGTTCAACCATCACGCAGCAATATGCAAAAACAGCGTTTTTAACACCAAGTCGAACAATTCAAAGAAAGATAAAAGAGTTAGTCATCTCTATTAAGTTAGAGAATCAACTCTCTAAAGATCAAATCTTTGAAAGTTATTTAAATACTATTTACTTCGGCCGTGGTTCATATGGCGTGATGACTGCATCTCAGCAATATTTCAACCGAAACGTGGATCAACTAACAAATTCACAAGCGGCAGTAATTGCATCTATTTTGCGCTCTCCTGGTCTTTATGACCCAGCTTTTAAAGAAGGAAATCTAGAACGTGTGCAAGCACGATTTGAATACGTCAAACAAGGAATGATTGATGCTGGTTGGTTAGATAAACAAGCTGCAACAAAAATGAAGTTTCCAGCCATTGCACCACGTTCAACTTCAGGACAGCTAAGTGGACCTAAGGGTCACATCATTGAGGCTGTTACTAAAGAATTATCTAAATTAGGTTTTAGTCAAGACGAACTTCTTGTCGGTGGCCTTGTTATTAAAACAACGCTGGATCAAAAGGCACAGCAATCTGCCGTTAATGCAGTCAATAAGTTCTATCCATCAAAGGCGCCAGATAATTTACACATTGGTTTAGTTGCAATTAGACCTGGAACTGGTGAGATCGTGGCACTTTATGGTGGCAGGGATTACTTACAGCGCCAGTTAAGTGATGCCACACAATCTATTGCACTGGCTGGTTCCACTTTTAAACCCTTTGCAATCATCGCCGCTCTTGAACAAGGTATTCCATTAACCTCGATGTGGAACGGTGATTCACCACAAGAATTTGATGATGCAGGAAAGCCTTATGTGGTTTCTAACTATGGCAATGAAGGATGGGGCCAAGTCGACCTACTTTATGCGACTAAGCACTCAATTAATACAATCTTTGTCCCACTAGGAATTAAAGTGGGTCCAACTGCAGTTGTTGATGTTGCCAGACGTGCAGGAATTCCTGAAGCTGTTGCCATGATGCCGACACCCTCTGTTGTTCTAGGCGTTGCAAGTCCTCACGTTATTGATGTTGCAAATGCATATGCAACCTTTGCTGCTCAAGGAATCAAATCAAAACCTTATTTAGTTGCTCAAGTTATTGGATCCAATAAGGGTGTTTTATATGAAGGCAAGCAAGAAACACAAGAAGTATTTAGTAAAGAAGTAATGGCTGATTTAACCTACGCTCTCAAAGGAACAATCACCGGTGGTACTGGATCAGCAGCCCTTGCATTAGGTCGCCCAGCTGCAGGTAAGACTGGAACATCTCAGTCCAATGCCTCTGCCTGGTTTAGTGCTTACACACCACAGTTAGCAGCATCAGTGGCACTCTTTCGCGACAGCGCATCTGAATCACTCAATGGAATTGGTGGGTTGACCTCTGTAACAGGTGGAACCTACCCGGCCAGAATTTGGACCGCTTTTATGAAAGGTGCTCTTAAAGGCAAACCTGTCATGGGTTTTCCCGCCCCATCAAATATTGGTGGACTTGATCCAGTTGTTATGACTTCTGGCGGAGTACAAAGCCGTAACCCATAATAGCCATGCGCACGAGAGCATTATTTGCACTAGCAATAGTGGCAGCGCTGCTCTCATTTACTAAGTTTTCCCATTGCCAAAGCAGCACCTGGGCGACGCCAGATCAATATATTCACGCTTGTTATAGTGATCTTCCATCTCTTTTTGGTGAGCGAGGAATGGCTGATAACACCTGGCCCTATGCAAGTGATACCAACTCAGTTGAATATCCAGTTCTTACTGGATTAGTTATGTATGCAACATCTTTTGTTGCTCACACACCTATTTCCTACTTTAATTTCAATGCATTCCTATTAGCTCTTCTCTTCATTGGGCTTGTATTTATTGTTTATAGAATAAAACCCGAGTTCACATATCTACTTCCATTAGCGCCAGCCATGATTGCCTCCCTTTATATCAATTGGGATCTATGGGCTATTGCCACAATGATGCTTGCTATTTACTGGTTTGATAGAAAAGCTTATTTGTATAGCTCTATTGCGATTGCAGTGTCAATTTCAACAAAGTTTCTACCAGTATTCCTGCTCCTACCAATACTTTTCATTCTCTGGCGCTCTAACCAAATCAGAGAGTTAGTTAAGTATGCGATCACAACAGTTGCGATTTGGTTGGCAATTAATCTTCCCTTTGCTCTGACAACTCCCACGGGGTGGTGGCGCTTCTATAAACTCAACATGGAGCGCGAAGCCGACTGGGGTTCACTGTGGTTGGCCTTTAGTCAATTGGGTTTAGGCCTAGCGAATTTGAATTACTTGGCAATTCTCTTATTACTCATTGGATTAACTTCTTTTGTTATATTCCTCTTTGAAGTAAAGAACACTCCAACCCTTGCCTCGGTTGCTTTCATAGTTCTAGCTATCGTGATGATTGCTAGTAAGGTGTATTCACCGCAATATGTATTGTGGTTAACACCGCTGGCAGTTATTGCTCTAACAAATAAAAAAGATCTGCATGCTTTCTGGATCTGGCAGATCGCAGAAACTTTGTATCACGTTGCGATCTGGCAGCACTTAGCTCTTTTCACCGGCGCTGCTTTTGGTCTGCAACAGGGCGGCTACGCCACCATCACACTGATCCGTATTGCGGCCACCATCTATCTGGCCTGGACCCTCATAAAACGGGCTTTGGCAGCCCGAAATACACAGGGATCCCTGTTCGATTTACTCTTTGAGGCCTCTAAGCCTTACCCTTAACCTCCTTGAACCGGCCCCCTGGGTTGGATTAAGGAAAGTATTAACCCTCCTGTCACGGAAATGCCGTGGCCGTCTTAGTCCAGAGGAGGTCGGGTTAACGCATGCGTCACTATGAACTTATGGTCATTCTTGATCCAGAACTTGAAGAACGTACAGTCACACCAAGCCTAGAAACATATCTCAAGATCATCAAAGACAGCGGTGGAACCGTCAACAAGCTCGACTTGTGGGGCCGTCGTCGTATGTCTTTTGAAATTGCGAAAAAAGGCGAAGGTATTTATGCAGTCATCGATATGAACTGCGAACCAGCTGCAATCAAAGAGTTGGATCGCCAACTCAATTTGAATGAAGCAATTCTGCGCACCAAAGTAATTCGCCCAGAATAATTAATTAAGCACGGACTCCACGAGTAGAGATGAGGAAATAGTTATGGCAGCAGGAGATACAACAATCACAATGATCGGCAACCTTGTCGATGATCCAGAGCTTCGCTTTACACCCTCGGGTGCAGCGGTTGCAAAGTTTCGTGTAGCTTCAACCCCACGCTATTTAGATAAGCAAACTAATGAATGGAAAGATGGCGAGAGCCTTTTCCTTCAGTGTCAGATCTGGCGTCAAGCAGCTGAAAATGTTGCAGAGTCACTGACAAAAGGAATGCGCGTCATTCTCTCTGGTCGCTTGAAGCAACGTTCTTATGAAACTAAAGAAGGCGAAAAGCGCACTGTCTTTGAGGTGGAAGTTGATGAAGTCGGACCATCACTACGTAACGCAACTGCAAAGGTCACCAAGACCCAACGCGCTGGCGGAACAAGTGGCGGATTCTCTGCACCTGCTGCAGCTGATTCATTCACCGAAGATCCATGGGCAGCAGCTTCATCCACGCCAAGCGGCGGAGGTTGGGGAGCATCCTCAACAACCGACGATCCACCGTTCTAAACCAACCTATCCATCCATTCCTAGTTCATAACTAGGGCCCGAAAAGGAGCACCACAATGGGAGCAAGAAATAACAAAACTCTTCGTGAACCGAAGAATAAGGGCGCAAAAGCCGCTGCCCTGAATAAGAAATTTAAGAAGAAGCCATGCAGCTTCTGCCAGCAGAAGGTCAGCTATATCGATTACAAAGATATTGCCACCCTTCGCAAGTACATCTCAGATCGCGGCAAAATCCGCGCTCGCCGCGTTACCGGTGCCTGCACACAGCACCAGCGTTCAATCGCAACTGCGGTAAAGAACAGTCGTGAAGTAGCACTACTTCCTTACACATCAACAGCGCGATAAGGGGAACTGGATATGAAACTCATCCTTACTCGTGAAGTTGCAGGCGTTGGTTCTGCAGGAGATGTTGTAACTGTTAAAGATGGCTTCGCACGCAACTTCTTGTTGCCACGCGGAAATGCAATTGCATGGTCACTTGGTGGAGAAAAGCAGATTCAGAGTATTCGCCGTGCGCGATCAGCTCGTGAAGTGCGCGATATCGACCACGCTAAAGAGATCAAGGCCAAGCTTGAGTCAGCAAATGTTGTTGCTAAGGCAAAGGTTGGCGCAAAAGGCGCACTGTTTGGTTCAGTAACAGATAAAGATGTTGCTGGTGCAATCAAGGCAGCGCTTGGTCTAGATATCGATCGTCACTCAATTAAGACTGCCGGACATATCAAGAAGGTTGGAAACCACGATGTGAAGGTCGCACTTGGCCACAATATCGTTGCAAAGATTACAGTTTCTGTAGTCCCAGAATAAAGCTAATTAGTAAGAAGGCCCGTCGCTAACGCGGCGGGCTTTTTTATTTACTTGTAACAGCCACCAAAGCTTTCTTAAAGTAATCACTCGTAAATTCCGTGCGGGCTAAATCGTATTTAGACATTCCCCACTCCCAGAAATCAAATTCAATCTCACTGACCGAAACTTGAATGGATGCCCACAACGTCCATCCATACTTTGCCATCAGCGCCCATAACCACGCACGTGCAACTTTGTCGGGGCGGTGTGCGCCGTAGTAAGCGGTGACTAACTCTTCCAATGCTTCTATGGGTTGAAAGGCCTCAGCCCACACGTTGCCAATCTCAAAGCAGGCATCGTTATTTCCTGAGTATTCATAGTCAATAAGCCAGATTTTCTTGCCATCATCAATGAAATTGCCTGGCAATAAATCATTATTACACGGCACTAACCCATCAAATAAGACTTCAAAAGCTTTTTTGATCTGGGCAACCATAGGTTCAAAATCCACATAGCCATCTGGAACTCTAAAGCCCTGTTCTTTTACTATCTTAAAATAATTACTCTGCGTATTAAACATATTGAACTCATGATCAAAAGGCTTAAGTGAGTGCAGATTACGAAGACTCGTTGCAATGCGGGGCAAGTTAGCGCCAACATCTTTGGCTCCAAATGTTTTGCCACTGATGTAGGAAATAAGAAGCAGACCTTCACCCGGTATGTAATCCAAAACTTGGGCTCCCACGCCACCTTTACCGGCAATGGTGGTGTTTATAAATTCAGAGCCTCTATCGATTGCCAGAAAAGATGAGGAGTTACTAGAGACTCGGGCCACGTATTTATCGCCCGGAGTTTCTATAAGAAAGTTTCTATTAGTTAATCCCCCAGATAGTTCTTTAATCGATGTGCGGGCTTTGAGCAGGGCGAATTTGTTGAAGCGTTCACCGAACTCTTGCTCAAGGACACTATCGGCAGGCACGCATTCAGGATACATTTCATATGTGGCCGTGTCAGTAGTTCCAACCCGAGCAAAAATCATCATTATTGGTGGTGGCGTCGGCGGAACATCCGTTGCCTATCATTTAGCCGAGCTTGGCGAAAAAGATGTCATTTTGCTCGATAGAAATGAACTCACCAGCGGCTCCACATTTCATAGCGCAGGTCTTGTAGGCCAACTGCGCGCAGATCCAACGCTGACCTTAATGAATATGCACTCCGTTGATCTCTATAGAAAACTACAACAAACAGAGACACCCCCAAGTTGGCGTGAGTGCGGCAGTATTAAATTGGCTTCCACACCTGAGCGCATGCAAGAGATCCGCAGACAAATTGGTTGGGCTAAAACATTTGGTTTAGATTTGAAAGAGATTTCTCCTAAAGAGGCGCAAGATCTCTTTCCCTTAATCGACCTAGAAGGTGTTGTTGGAGCCTGTTATATGGCCTCAGATGGCCAAGTCGACCCTTCACAGCTAGCAATGGCGTTGGCGGCAGGCGCGCGCCGGCAAGGCGTCCAGATCTTTACACACACCCGAGTTCTTGAGATTAAAACAACAAACGGGCGCGTAAGCAGTGTTGTTACCGATAAAGGTGAGATTGAATGCGAAATCGTTGTTAACTGCGGTGGAATGTATGCACCGCAAATAGCACGCATGGTTAATGTGCGCGTTCCAATTGTTCCAATGAGCCACCAATACTTAATTACAGAAAACTTCATGCCACAGGATGCCCCATTCTTGCCTTCCCTTCGCGATCCAGACAATTTGATTTACTTCCGCCAAGAAGTATCAGGTTTACTCATGGGTG
>CALBFE010000039.1 GCA_937888825.1 uncultured Actinomycetes bacterium
TTCCACGGCCACCTGAGACAACAATGTTGGCTTCAGTTAACTCAGGTCGACCACCTTTAACTGGTGGCTCTGAAGAAGTAACGGTTGCTTTTTTAGAACAGTCAGAGATTGGCGCAGTTGTGTTTTCTATTACAGGGCTTGCTGCAGCAAAGTTTGCAGTGATGGTATTGGGGCGCACGGTAATTATCGCGGCGCCTTCGTTGACCTTTGAGTGAACAGTTGTTGATCCACCAAAAACTAGCTGAGTTGCAGTGCAATCTGCAGCAACATCAACTGCATCAGTAATGATTCCAATCTTTAACTTCATTGCCACACGACCAGCAACTTCTTTTCCGAAAGCATGTGAAACCACGAGAACTGCCGATGGAGACATTTGTCCGATCACATGTGCAAGCGCATCCGCGCAAGCTGCAACGCCATGGCGTGCAAAGTCATCTGATTCAATGACAAGTACTTTTGTAATAGGTCCCTGATTAATGGAGGCTGCCAAAGCTGCCCCTTTGCCAACAGGTGCTAGAACCAATGCTGTTACTTCACCAATGACAGCGCCAGCTGTTGCAATTTCAACGGTTGCTTTAGTTGCCTTTTCGCTAGCGAAATCAGCCAGAATTAATACAGTGCTCATATCAACTTCTTCTCACTCAAGAAATCAACAAGTTTTTGTCCGGCAGTTCCATCATCGGTTACAACAACGCCACCCGCACGTGGTGGACGAGGAGCAGAATCAACTACAGCTGACCAAGATTTCGTGAACTCAGAGCCAGTACTTGCAAAGTCACGGATATCAATAGTTTTTTTCTTGGCTGCCATAATGCCTTTAAAGGATGGATAGCGCGGCTCATTAATCTTTTCAACAACACTTATGACACAAGGAAACTCTCCATGGACTTCATCCACGCCAGCCTCTGTTACTCGCGTAATCGAGACTTTCTTAGCCGCTGGATCTACCGAAACCTTAGAAGCAAAAGTTAATTGAGCACATCCCAGCTTTTCGCTCATCATCGCTGGAACAACGCTCATTCGGGCATCTGTTGATTCTGTTCCACAGATAACGATGTCGAACTCACCTTTAAAGATGACATTTGCTAAAACTTCAGCGGTCACAACAGCATCAGCGCCAGCTAAGACAGGATCGCTAATGAGAATCGCATCATTTGCACCCATAGATAAGGCTTTGCGAGCAGCTTCTGTCGCACGCTCTGGCCCCATTGAAATAACAGTGACTGTGTTCGCGCCACCTTCTTCATTTCCACCATGTGCTTCTGCAATTCGAAGTGCTTCTTCAACTGCATATTCATCTAAGTCATTGAGAACAGCATCAACGTTGGCGCGATCAAGTAATCCACCAACCATCTTCTTCTCAGCCCAAGAATCTGGGACCTGTTTGATGCAGACAGCGATCTTCATGGGAGCAATGTTACTGGCCAGTAACCCGAAAGGCCAACCGAATAAACGAGTAAATACCATCTATTAAGGGCAGTATTGCGCCGTGCTCCCCGCAGATCCCCGAACCCTTGGTGCAACCGTGACTGAGGGCGGAACAAACTTTGCCATCTGGTCCAATGCCGCAGATGCAGTTGAGCTATGCCTTTTTAATGAGGTCAATGGCAAGTTAGTAGAAACCCGCTTTGCGATGTCACATCGCAATGGACCCATCTGGCATGGCTATCTAGCAGGAGTGCGCTCAGGTCAGCGTTATGGCTATCGCGTTTATGGGCCGTGGCAACCAGAACATGGAGTTCGCTTCAACGCTGCCAAGCTTCTCATTGATCCCTATACGCATTCACTCAATGGGCAGCTTGACTACGTCCCTGAAATCTATGCCCATGTTGCAACTGACGGAGTTGGAACTGGGGATCTACATATTCGCGATGATCGCGACAGTGCTGGAAAAACTCCGTATAGCGTCGTTACTGATCACCGCGCTCGCGAAATCAATCGCCCACTTGTGCCATGGGCAAAGACAATAATTTATGAAGCACACGTACAAGGCTTAACTGCAAAGAATTTAGATA
>CALBFE010000040.1 GCA_937888825.1 uncultured Actinomycetes bacterium
TGCCACCATAGACAACAAGGTTTTCTGGGTGCTCTGCAACGGCTGGATCTAAGTTATTGTGCAACATACGGATTGCAGCTTCCTGCGCCCAGCCCTTAGCCGTTAGATTTGAACCCGTTGCGGCATGCAAAATGCGCGGTGAAGATGTCATGGGTAAACACTATCGGGGCTTTAGGTGGGTGGAAAGTGTCTAACTAAGCAGGCTTTGTGCCCACTCTTGGTAATTGGCTGAAAGTTCTTTTATTGCCGCAATCTCTTCTACTTTAGAGCGCTCTCCATTTTTTGCGGCATACAGATCAGCAATTGAGATGTGATGATGTGGTTTAGAAATAACTTCAATTTCATCGCCAGCGCTGATGTGACCTTCTTGAATAATGCGTAGGTATGTTCCAGGTTTTCCTGAGGCCATGAATTCTTTAATCAATGTTGGTCGCTGCCAGAATCCAGCAAAGACCCGGCAAGGAATACGTGGTTGTGAAACTTCAAGGATTGTTGTACCAATCTTCCAGCGCTCTCCCACAAGAGCGCCATTAACATCAATTCCTGATGTCGTTAAGTTTTCGCCAAAGCGTCCATTAGCAATTGATTGCCCTAACTCTCTTTCCCACCAGTCGGCATCTTCTCGTGCATAGACATAAACCGCTTGGTGAAATCCTCCATGGTGATTGCGATCGACAACAACATCACCGCTAACTTCATCATTAGCAAAGTGCACGGGACCAATGGCTGCACGCTTATCGATTCCAGTTTTGCCTTCACTGCCAGTCCATTCACCTTCATGCACAACGCTGGTGATATTGACAGAAAGTACTTTCATTAAAATATTGTACTAGAGGTGGTTTTAGTGACGAAAGTTTGCGGCCGTAAAGGCGGGCCTTAAACTTGGCAAATTCAGCACTGTATTAGCGTAAATGAGCCTGTTCATTAAGGGTTCGAAGAGCTCTTAATCCATCACTTGGCCACACAGAGAGCGTTGTGATTGAGCATGGTGAAATATCGATGTGAAAGATTGATTCTGCAGGTGCACCAACAACAACTTTAGCTGCAGATTTAATTGTGCCATTATGTGTAACAACAACTACGCGCTGTCCTGGATATTGCGCTGCAATCTGTGAAATCGCAGCATCCACCC
>CALBFE010000041.1 GCA_937888825.1 uncultured Actinomycetes bacterium
TAGCAGTACGGTCATCAGTAGAAGCAGTAATGTCAGGAAGGTTGACCTATTTTCCTCTTGGAAAAGGTCGAAACCCCGTCTATTATTTCTTTAAACAAGCTCAGATTGTCACTGTCCTATAACTCTTAATCATCAGACTCATTTGTCAGTCCCCTCACCTACCTTCACACCATGACAACCAAACGCCGCCCAGCACTTCGCACGCTCATATGTCCGCAGTGCCAACAAAAGGCAGTTCTACAACGCATCCTTTATGGGATGCCTATTTTAGCGAACTTTGATTTTGAGAAATATGCCGTTGGAGGTTGCCTAGTGTTTCCAGGGCAACCAGATATTGCATGTAGAGAGTGCGAATGGCGTGGGCATAGAGATTCATTGGAAGATCTATGACCGAAGAAGAAAAACAAGCTCTCATGGAGCGCATAAGCGATGGTGTACAAGATTTCTTCGATTGCTATGACTGGGATAAGAAGTTCATTGAACATTTTGGTGAGCAGTAGTTCCAATGATTCATCAAGGCTGCGCAGTAGCGTTGCGCTATGACAGTTCTGGAACGGCAGGTAGATATTCATGAAGTTAGATGAACTCAATGATGACCTGCCCCTTTACAGCAAAATAACAGAGTCATTGTGGCAAGGTGGAACTGAGGATGAAAACACCACCTATAGAGGCAATAAGCGTTTGCCAACAATTGGTGATCCCAAGCCCTTTGATGCCGTTGTCTCTTTATGTGCTTACACATTACCTGTGGGATGGCATGTGAAGGAGTTGCGCTATGCATTTGCCGATGGGCCACTTGAACCAGAGACCATAAGCGAGATAGAAGCTGTGGCTGATTGGGCTCACGCCAAATGGAAAAATGGAGATCGCTTACTTGTTCGATGCCAGGCGGGAATCAACCGCTCTTCATTAGTTAGTGCCCTGATACTGATGCGCGAGGGCATGAGCGCCGAAGAGGCTATCGCGCTTATTCGAAGTAAAAGAAGTAGCTTTTGCTTGAGCAATGAACACTTTGTTGAGTATTTGATGAAACGGTGATGGTTTCTAACTTAGTCGCCTGTATTTGTCAGTCACTCTCCGTAGTCTGTCTTTCATGAGAGATACAGATTCCAACAAGTTCATTGCCTTCCTAGCCATCATTGCAACACCCTTTG
>CALBFE010000042.1 GCA_937888825.1 uncultured Actinomycetes bacterium
ATGGGTATGTATAACTTGGATGAATCAATTCGCGACTTCGCCCGTGCTTCTTTGAACTATGGCCTTAATCGTAAGTTCCCAGTTTATCTCTCAACTAAGAACACAATCTTGAAGGCTTATGACGGCCGCTTCAAAGATATCTTTGAAGAGATTTATCAAGCAGAATTCAAGGCCGCATTTGATGCTGCAGGTATTTGGTATGAGCACCGCCTCATTGATGACATGGTTGCAATGTCTCTTCGTATGGAAGGTGGCTATGTCTGGGCATGTAAGAACTATGACGGCGATGTTCAATCTGACACCGTGGCACAGGGGTATGGCTCACTTGGTCTCATGACTTCTGTTCTTATGACGCCAGATGGAAAGGTAGTTGAGTCAGAGGCAGCACACGGCACTGTTACTCGTCACTACCGTGATCACCAAAAGGGTAAGGCAACTTCTACAAATCCGATCGCATCAATTTTTGCGTGGACTCGTGGACTTGCTCATCGTGCAAAGCTTGATAACAACTCTGATCTAGCTAAGTTTTGCGACACCCTAGAGCGCGTTTGTATCGAAACTGTTGAGCAAGGAAAGATGACTAAAGACTTATCTTTGCTGATCTCAAAAGAGGCTCCGTATCAAACTACTCAGGAGTTTCTCAACTCAATCGATGAAAACCTTAAGAAGGCAATGGCGTAAGCCCAGCGCCTAAAATTATTGAGGGGTAGGACTAGCCAAATCCTATTGACAGCCTTTTTCGCCAGGTCTACGTTCAATCCAACACCGCGAACTTTCGCGCGATAAGAAGTTGGAGGAGATATGACCGATTTCATTGCACCAGGACAACCTGGAAGCAAAGTCAATTACGCATCACGATATGACCATTGGATTAATGGTGAGTATGTAAAGCCAGATTCAGGTGAGTATTTTGAAAACGTAACACCAGTTACTGGAAAAGTATTTTGTGAAGTAGCACGTGGAAATGCAAAAGATATCGATAAGGCCCTAGATGCAGCACATGCTGCAGCTCCTGCTTGGGGTAAGACATCTGCAACCGAGCGTGCAAATATCCTTAACAAGATTGCTGATCGCATGGAAGCAAATGTTGAAGCTATCGCTGTTGCTGAAACATGGGAAAACGGAAAACCAGTCCGCGAAGCTCTTTACGTAGACATTCCACTAGCTATCGACCACTTCAGATATTTTGCTGCAGCAATCCGTGCTCAAGAAGGATCTGCTGGAGAACTTGATAATGACACTGTTGCTTATCATTTTCATGAGCCTCTAGGTGTTGTTGGTCAGATTATTCCTTGGAACTTCCCAATCTTGATGGCCGTGTGGAAATTAGCCCCAGCTATTGCTGCGGGTAACTGCGTAGTGCTTAAGCCAGCGGAGCAAACTCCAGTGTCAATCCTGTTCTTGATGGAGATCATCAAGGATCTATTGCCACCAGGTGTTGTTAATATTGTTAATGGTTTCGGTGTTGAAGCAGGTAAGCCACTTGCATCTTCACCACGTATTGCAAAGATCGCATTTACTGGTGAAACCACAACTGGTCGCCTCATCATGCAATATGCCTCTGAAAACATCATTCCTGTCAGCCTTGAACTAGGTGGCAAGAGCCCAAACATCTTCTTTAATGATGTTGCTGCTGAAAATGATGCCTTCTATGACAAAGCACTTGAAGGCTTCACAATGTTTGCCGTTAATCAAGGCGAAGTGTGCACATGTCCATCACGCGGTTTGGTTGAGGCAAAGATCTATGACAAGTTCATGGGCGATGTAACAGCTCGCACCAAGGCAATCAAGATGGGTAACCCACTCGATCTTTCAACAATGATGGGTGCACAAGCAAGCACAGATCAGTTAGAAAAGATTCTTTCCTATCTAGATATTGGAAAGAAAGAAGGCGCAAAAGTAATTACTGGAGGTGAGCGCGCAGATCTTGGCGGCGAACTATCTGGTGGCTACTACGTGATGCCAACAATCTTTGAAGGCAACAACAAGATGAGAATCTTCCAGGAAGAAATCTTTGGCCCTGTTGTCTCTGTTACTAAGTTTGATGGCTTTGATAACGCCATGGAGATTGCTAATGACACGTTGTATGGATTAGGCGCTGGAGTTTGGACTCGCGATATGAATACTGCTTATCGCGCAGGTCGAGCAATTCAAGCTGGCCGTGTCTGGACGAATTGTTATCATGCATATCCAGCAGGTGCGGCATTTGGTGGTTACAAGGCCTCTGGTATTGGCCGAGAGAACCATAAGATGATGCTTGATCATTACCAACAAACAAAGAACCTGCTAGTTTCATACTCACCAAACAAGCTCGGTTTCTTTTAAGGAGTACTAATGTCTCTGCCGTCCCGAGTTGATTACTCACCCGAGGCGGCAGAGCTATTACTAAAACTTACTAAAATTAATGGTCCACTGATGTTTCACCAATCTGGTGGGTGTTGTGATGGGTCATCGCCCATGTGTTATCTCAAAGGCGAATTTCGATTAGGTGGTTCAGATGTCTTAATAGGTGAGCTAGTTATAGCTCAGATGAGTGAACCAGTTGAAGTCTGGATGTCGGCATCGCAATTTGAATATTGGAAGCACACTCATTTAACTATTGATGTTGTTGATGGACGCGGTGGGGGCTTTTCACTTGAATCTCCCGAGGGCAAGCGATTCCTTATACGCTCTCGTCTATTTACTGAGCAAGAGTGGGAACAGCTCGAGAATTCTCCAGTCAAAACTGGAGCATAGATATTTTCTTATGTGATATTAAGTGAGGGGTCGCTCTCACTGATTGCGATGAAAAACAGTTGTTGTATTTTTGTGCCCGATAGAATTACGGCATGGAGATGATTTCAATTACTCAAGCACCAGAAAATGAGAATTCTCATTCCTGCCGATGTGGTGAAGCAAGTTCAGATATCTACCCTGAACTTGATGCCACGCTAATCCCGCATCAGATTCGTCATCCTGCGATCTTTGGCGCACTTGAATCACTCAAAGCTGGAGAGGGGATGGTTCTAGTTGCGCCCCATAAGCCAATTCCACTGTTAGCTCAGATTGAAAAGAAGCACCCTGGTGCTTACTCCATAACTTTTCTCGATGAGGGTCCAGAAAAATGGCACATTGAGTTCATTAGAAGTTAACAAGGGGATTGTGTGAGCACCAGAGTATTTGTTGTTGATGATCATGAATTGGTCCGTAAGGGATTAATTGATCTTATTGATGCTGAAGAAGATTTAGTAGTTGTAGGAAGTGCTGCTAATTTCTACGAAGCTGTAGTTAATTTCACCACCTCCGATGCTGATGTAGCAGTTCTAGATGTGCGCCTTCCAGACGGAAATGGCATCGAGCTCTGCCGAGAGTTAATGACTATCAAACCCACACTAAAAGTCTTAATGTT
Source organism: uncultured Actinomycetes bacterium (assembly GCA_937888825.1). GTDB lineage: Bacteria > Actinomycetota > Actinomycetes > Nanopelagicales > Nanopelagicaceae > Planktophila. The sequence goes on from CALBFE010000042.1 coordinate 3,389, forward strand.
AACTTCTTTTCAAAACGATGAAGCACTGCTTGGCGCTGTCCTTGGAGGTGCTGCAGGATACTTGATTAAGGATATAAAGAATCTTGAACTTCTAGACTCTATTCGCAAGGTTGCCCAAGGAGTAAATTTCCTTGACACAAAGTTAGTCTCCTCAGTTACTAATCGCCTGCGCGAAAACAGGAACCCTGCCAGTGAAATATATGAGTTGACCGATCAAGAGCAACGAGTTCTAGAGTTTATTGGAATGGGAATGACTAACCGAGAAATAGCAAAGAATATGTTTTTGGCGGAAAAAACTGTAAAAAACTATGTCTCATCACTTCTTAGAAAGTTAGGCTTGGAACGGCGAACACAGGCCGCAGCGATGGCAGTACGTCTGAGTGTGGGAAATAGTTAGAGGCTAGCTCTCCACATTGTTCGAGTCCCAGAAACTACATCACCGATAATTTCAAACTCACCACCTCTAGCCAAAGCGCGCCGTTCTAAATTGAGCAATCCGCTTTTACGCTCTCCTGGGATATAACCTTTTCCATCATCAACGACTCTTATTTCACAATATGTTTGATTAGCTAAAACTACGAGATCAATAGCATTTGCTTCAGCATGTCGAATGGCATTGGTAATTAACTCCCTAATAACAGGAATCACTTGGTTTGATAACTCTTCTCCAATGAGCGTATCGATTGGACCCAGAAATGAGTATGAGATTTGAAATCCCGCAGTTGCACTGAGTGATGCAACTTCACTCATAATCAAGGTTCGAAGATCGGCTATGGGATGTTCATCTAGAAGTGCAAATATAGTTGTACGAATCTGCTGGACTGTGGAATCAAGATTATCTAAAACGCTTTGAACTTTCTCCTGGACTTCTAATGAGAGCGAAGGTTCTGACTCAATCGAATGTAGAGAGATTCCCGATGCAAAAAGCCGTTGAATAACTAAGTCGTGGAGGTCCCTGGCAATGCGTTCGCGTTCTGCGAGGACAACAACTTGATTTTGCGCAATATGGCCACGATAGCTATCAATGGCAACCCCAGCAGCCGATGCTAAGACAACTACGAGTTTCTCGTCCTCTTCGGTAAAACTCTTACCATTTCGCTTTTGTGTGAGATAAATACTTCCGTAGAGCTCGTTACGTATGCGAATTGGTACTCCTAAGAAACCCGACATTAGGGGATGTCCCTTTGGAAAACCAACAGATGATGGATGTTCACTGATAACTGAAACACGTAATGGTTCAGGAACTGCAAGTAAATGTCCCAGAAGTCCCTTTCCTTCTGGGAAGGTATCTATTTCATCAGCTGTTTCATCACTCATACCTACAAATGTGAAGTCTTCAAGTGTTCCATCGGCAGTGATGGAGCCAAGTGCACCATAAGTGCAGTCTGTAATAAGGACAGCATTTTGAATAAGTCGATTCAGTGATGTCTTTAAATCTTCTCCTTTGGCAACATCCATCACTGCATCAGATAGTGCGCTAAGCCGAGTGACATCCATGATGAGAGTCTGCCTGCTATCACCCGGAATAACGAGTCCTCCTCTAACTCTTTGCTGCCGCACCTTTACGCGCGTAGAACCACCATGCGATTGCCGTTCCTACTGCAGCAAAGACGGCAACGCCTTGAAAGAAACCGGCAGGTGCCATCACTGATAGCAGAACACCAAAAATGAAAGGTCCAAAGGCAGCAATTGCTCCAGTCCATCCCAACACACCACCAGCTTGACGCGGTTCAAAGATCATCGGCATTTGCTTGAATGTACTTGCATTGCCAACACCTGCGAAGAAAAAGATTGCCATCATGCCCCAGAAAAAGCTCATGAAGTCATCACTGTTTGCGGGAGAGAGCTGAGTAGAAGTGAAGAAAGCTGACATCGCAATGCCTAACCCCGATACAAACGTAAGAATTCCGCCACCTAATCGATCTGCAATAGGGCCGCTAATAACGCGTGCAGCAGAACCAACAAGTGGGCCAAAGAAGGCGTATTTAACTGGATCTGGTGCGTTAGCGAATTCACCAAAGAGATTCTTAATGAGTAAACCAAATTGTGCAGAGAAACCAGCAAAAGTTCCAAAAGTCATAAAGTAAAGCACTGTCATTAGCCACGTGTGTCTATTGTTAAAGATATCCAACTGATCTTTAATTCCGCGTGAAGTGACAGGCACTGATTTCAAAAACTTCCATGAAATTAACACTGAGAGAATGACAAATGGTACCCACACAAGTCCAGCATTTTGGTACCAAACTGATTTATCAATCCCTTTTACTTCGTCAACGAATCTTTGTGGTGCACCCAGAGTTGCTCCAAACATGGCTGAGCCGACAATTATTGGAGTAAAGAATTGGATGATGCTTACGCCAAAGTTCCCAACACCTGCCTGAATACCTAGTGCCAATCCCTGTTTTGATTTAGGGAAGAAATACGAAGTACTGGGCATAAATCCAGAAAAGACTCCGCCACCGATTCCAGAAAGAAAAGCAAGAATTAGTAGTGCAACATAAGGTGTGGAAGGTGAGCGCACAGCAAATGACCAACCAAGGAGTGGAAAGATTAGTAAAGCAGTGGAGTAAGTAACTAACTTACGAGTTCCTAGAATTGGTGGGAGGAACATCCATATTAAACGGAGCCCACCTCCGGCAAGCCCTGGCATTGCTGCTAACCAGTAGAGCTCCTTTTTAGAGAGATCAAAGCCCAAGTTGTTTAGTTTTGGGGCGAGGGCTGAAACTAAAAACCAGCTCATAAAACCTAGCGTTAGGGCATAAGTAGTTACCCAAAGTGTCTTCCAAGCAATCTTAGATTCCCACTTGCCATCAGCATTTGGATCCCAGGACTCGAGCCAATCGGAAGATTTTGCAGTTTTTGTAGACATCTTAAGCTCCATTCAATTGTGGATCACGGTGATCGATATGTTGTTTCAATTGGGGACTTGCGAGATTTAGCATTTTCATGATTGCCACATGCATCCATAAAGTTGCAGCGAAAGTGAGAAGAAAAAGCACTATGAATGTTGATTGAGGAAGGCCGGTCCACTCGCGCACATAGACAAATAACGGAGGCAATAAAAAGCCACCTAAAGCTCCAAGTGTGCCAACAAGCCCACCTACTGCGCCTACATCGTTAGGGAAATATTCAGGGATGTGCTTAAAGACTGCAGCCTTACCGATACCCATAGAACAACCGACGATAAATAGAAGTGCAGTGAAAGGCATTACACCCAAATGGTAGGGAAGAACATTCTTAGGACCTTCCGGAGTATTCAAAACAATATAGCCAAAGGGTGCTGCTAAAAAGAGAAGAGCAATCAACATCGTAAAGAAAGTTGCATACATTAAATGTCTTGCGCCAATCTTGTCTGAAACATAACCGCCAAGAGGACGCAGCAGAGAAGCAGGAAAGATAAAAAGTGCGGTCAAGAGCGCAGCATCATGTAGATCTAAACCATAAACTGAAACATAGTATTTTGGCATCCATGATGCTAGAGCTACATATGCACCAAAAACTACAACGTAGTAAAAACTAAATCTCCAGACCTGCAGATATTTCAATGGAGCAAACATCTCACCAAGAGGACGAGATGCTTGCAAGTTTTCGGTATCGCTGGGTGTAAAGAATTGAATGGCAATAGCAGTCAGAATAAGAAGGACTGCATACAAAGCTGGTACAAAACGCCATCCTCCAGGGATGATGCCACCAAGATAAGACCCACCAATTGTGCCTGCGATAACTGCCGGGCCAATAAATTTTGTCGCTGAAGCTCCGACGTTGCCTGCACCAAAAACACCAAGCGCAAAGCCCTGGCGGCTGCGATCAAACCAGTGGGAGTTCCAAGCAATACCAACACTAAATAGATTTCCAGCAAAGCCTACAAAGAAGGCTAAAACTAGCAACCAGGTATAAGTAAGTTCCAAATGCGCAAGTAAGTACGCTGGAATCGACGTCACAAGCAACATAACAACGGTTACTTTCTTACCGCCAACTCGATCCGCAAGGATGCCTAAAAGTAATCTCCAGATTGAACCGTTAAGAATTGCTACAGAAGATAACCACGCTAATTGTGAGTCTGAAATACCAAATTCTTGCTGAATAGGGATACCAAGAACTCCGAACATGAGCCAAACAGCAAACATTAAAGTGAATGCAAATGTTGAAAGTGCTAGCACTCTGCTGGAACCATTGCGCTGTAACATGAAAACTCCTCACTTTCTGTACAAATCTTAAGGACATGCTCCTCTTTGGAGGCTAGTGAAAATAGGGTCTTTGTACCTATATAGATGCAAGGGTCAGCAGTACAGACTGAGTACATGAAAAGCGACATGCCCTCTGGAATAGATATTGAAGAATCACTTGTCAAACTTGGACGATACTTTTCTAAAGGTGTTGTGTCAGATGATCTTCGTTCAATAACAAAAAGTGGAGGACGTGAAGGGGATGATTTCTATCGTGATCGCTGGAGTCATGACAAAGTAGTTCGCTCAACACATGGTGTTAACTGTACTGGATCGTGTTCATGGAAAGTTTATGTAAAAGATGGAATCATAACGTGGGAAACTCAGCAGACTGACTACCCATCTGTTGGTCCTGATTCTCCTGAATACGAACCACGAGGCTGTCCAAGAGGTGCAGCATTTTCTTGGTACACATATTCTCCTACGCGCATTAGATATCCATATGTTCGCGGCCTTTTACTCGAGATGTACCGTGAAGCAAAATCACGACTAGGTGATCCAGTTTTGGCATGGGCAGACATCATGGATGATCCAATTCGTCGTACTAAGTATCAAAAAGCTCGGGGCAAAGGTGGATTAGTACGTGCGCAGTGGGCAGAAATCTCAGAAATTATTGCTGCGGCTCATGTGCACACTATTAAAAAGTACGGACCTGATCGAGTCTTTGGTTTTTCTCCAATTCCAGCAATGTCTATGGCATCACATGCCGCAGGTGCCCGCTTTATCTCATTAATGGGCGGATCAATGCTTTCTTTTTATGACTGGTATGCAGATCTTCCTGTTGCATCTCCGCAAGTTTTTGGTGACCAGACGGATGTACCAGAATCTGCCGATTGGTTTAATGCTTCCTATTTGATTATGTGGGGATCAAATGTCCCAGTAACACGAACTCCAGATGCGCACTTTATGACTGAAGCAAGATACCGAGGTCAAAAAGTCATTGCTATTAGCCCAGATTATGCAGACAACACTAAATTCGCAGATGAATGGGTTGCTCCTCATCCAGGTACTGATGGAGCACTCGGTATGGCCATGGGTCACGTGATCTTGAAGGAGTTTTTCGTTGATAAGCAAACTCCACGTTTTACCGACTATGTAAAGAAGTTCACCGATCTTCCCTATCTAGTTTCCCTGCGTGAAAAAGATGGAGCATGGGTGCCTGATAAATTCTTAGTTGCATCAGAGTTGGGTGATACTTCTGAGGGCTCAAAGTTCAAAACTGTAATTCTTGATTCTGCAAATGGTCAGACATTTGTTCCAAACGGATCTTTAGGTCATCGATATAACGATGATTCGATGGGCAAATGGAATTTGGATCTTGAGGGCATTGACCCATTACTTAGCGTCTATGGTCGTCCTGACTCATCAACTGCACACATATTGCTCCCACGTTTTGATATGGGACAAAAGGAGTCAGAAAGTGGCGGCGTTCTTAACCGTGGAGTTCCAACAATTCAAATTGGTGACAAAAAAGTAACAACTGTTTATGACTTGATGCTTGCGCAATACGGTGTTGGTCGTGAAGGCCTTGAAGGTGATTGGCCAACTGATTACACCGATACAACTCCTTATACCCCTGCTTGGCAAGAAGAGATAACGAATGTTCCCGCAGCTCAGGCAATTCGTATTGCTCGTGAGTTTGCTCAAAATGCTGATGAGTCACAGGGTCGTTCAATGATTTTGCTTGGCGCTGGAACAAATCATTGGTTCCACTCCGACACTATGTATCGAACATTTTTAGCACTTGTAACTCTTACCGGTTGCCAAGGTGTTAATGGGGGCGGTTGGGCTCACTATGTGGGTCAAGAAAAATGCCGTCCAGTAACGGGATGGGCACAGTTAGCCTTCGGTGCCGATTGGTCCCGACCAGCACGACAAATGATTGGTACTGCTTTTTGGTATGTATCAACTGACCAATGGCGTTACGACGGGTTGAAGTCTGAATTACTTGCTTCTCCACTGGGTGAAAAACGCTTTGAGGATATGAGTGCAATTGACGTGATGGCTAAATCAGCACGAATGGGCTGGATGCCTTCATATCCATCATTAAACCGTAACTCTTTAGATCTAGTCGATGAAGCACGTGCACTAGGAGTAGATCCTGCTGCACATGTAGTTGATGAACTTAAAAATGGAAATCTAAAGTTTGCAATTGAAGATCCAGATGCACCTGAGAACTGGCCGCGCGTATTAACTGTTTGGCGGGCAAATATTTTGGGGTCATCTAGTAAAGGAAATGAGTATTTTCTTAAACATTTGCTCGGAACTGATAATTCTGTGCGTGCTGAAGAAAATGCCGCTGATGCAAGACCACGCGATGTGAAGTGGCAAGAAGAAGCTCCCGAAGGAAAATTGGACCTACTAGTTTCGATTGATTTTAGAATGACAAGTACTGGTCTTTTCGGTGACATTCTATTGCCTGCAGCTACTTGGTATGAGAAGCATGATCTCTCAAGTACGGATATGCACCCATTTGTGCACGCATTCACGCCGGCGATCAATCCACCGTGGGAAACTAAAACTGATTACGACATTTTCCAAATGTTAGGCCGTCAAGTTGCTGAGCAATCTAAGGGACACTTAGATGAACGCGAAGACATTGTTGTTGTTCCGCTTTTGCATGACACCCCGGATGCAATGGCCAACCCAAGTGGAATCGTCGAAGATTGGAAAGATGGCACAGTAGAACCAATCCCAGGTGTGACAATGCCAAAATTAGTTGTAGTTAAACGTAACTACGCACAGCTTGGTGAAAAAATGGGCGCACTTGGCCCATTGCTTGATCAACTAGGAACTAATACAAAAGGCGTTCCAGTCAGCGTGCTACCTGAGATTGAACTTCTGCGTCATAAAAACGGAGTTATTTCACATGGCGTAGCTGAAGGTAGACCATCACTTGCTCGTGATGTCGATGCATGCGAAACGATCTTGGCTTTATCAGGTACAACTAATGGGCGAATAGCAGTTGCTGGCTTTAGAGCTTTAGAAAAACGAACTGGCCAACAGCTCACTGACTTAGCTCTAGATAATGAAGGTAAACGAATTACTTTTGCAGATACACAGGCAAGACCTGTCCCAGTTATTACAAGTCCTGAATGGTCAGGCTCTGAACATGGCGGGCGAAGATATACCGCTTTTGCGATAAACGTTGAGCGATTAAAACCGTGGCATACATTGACGGGTCGACAGCATTTCTTTATCGATCACGACTGGATGAGCGAACTTGGCGAACAGATGCCAACCTTTAGACCACCATTAAACATGCACCGTATTTTTGGTAGTCAAGGTGATGGAATCGAAAAAGAAGTCACAGTTAGATATTTAACGCCGCATTCAAAGTGGTCCATTCACTCCGAGTACCAAGACAACCTATTTATGCTCTCGCTATCACGTGGTGGTCAAGAGATTTGGATGAGCGTAGAAGATGCCGAAACGATTGGTGTTAAAGATAATGAATGGATTGAGGCTTACAACAGAAACGGCGTTGTAGTTGCTCGTGCATGTGTATCCCACCGCATGCCAGCTGGCACCGTATTTATGTATCACGCTAAAGATCGTGTTGTAGATGTACCGCTAGCAGAAACATCAGGCAAGCGCGGAGGAATCCACAACTCCTTAACTCGTCTCATGATTAAACCTTCACACCTTATTGGGGGATATGCCCAACTGACATTCGCATTTAATTACCTAGGACCTACTGGTAATCAGCGCGATGAAATTACTGTTATCCGCCGACGTTCTCAAGATGTGGAGTACTAATGAAAGTCATGGCCCAAATGGGCATGGTGATGAATCTTGATAAATGCATCGGATGTCACACATGTTCAGTAACATGCAAACAGGCATGGACTAACCGCACTGGACTTGAATACGCTTGGTTTAATAACGTGGAAACGCGACCAGGTCAGGGATATCCACGTGGCTATGAAGATCAAGCAAAAGCAAAAGGTGGCTGGGTAAGAACTTCACGAGGTCGTCTGCGCCTAAAAGCTGGAAGTCGAGCACGTCGTCTCCTCTCAATATTTTCTAACCCACGAATGTTAAATATTAAAGATTATTACGAACCTTGGACCTATGAATATGACAACCTAATTACTGCGCCACTCGGACAACAGACTCCTGTAGCGCGCCCTAAATCTCTCATCACGGGCAAGCCAATGAAAATTGAATGGTCAGCAAACTGGGACGATGATTTAGGTGGCGGTCCTGAAAACATTGAGAAAGATCCAATTCTACAAAAACTTGCGCAAGATGTGACAACTAAAGTTAAGTTAGCTTTTGAGCAGACATTTATGTTCTACCTGCCACGCATCTGTGAACACTGCCTGAATCCGGCATGTGTTGCAGCGTGTCCATCTGGGGCAATGTATAAGCGTGCAGAAGATGGAATAGTTTTAGTTGATCAACAACAGTGCCGTGGTTGGCGAATGTGTGTATCAGCATGTCCATATAAGAAGGTTTACTTCAACCATAAGACTGGTAAAGCAGAAAAGTGCACACTCTGTTATCCACGCCTTGAGATAGGACTTCCAACCGTCTGTTCAGAAACATGTGTTGGTCGCCTTCGCTATTTGGGGCTATTTCTATATGACGCAGATCGAGTTGCAGAGGCAGCTGCTACAGAAAATGAAAAAGATCTTTATCAAGCACAACTAGATCTCATTTTGGATCCAAACGATCCAGAGGTCCTTGCGGCAGCTCGAGCTGAAGGAATTCCAGAAGACTGGCTAGTTGCAGCTCAAAATTCTCCAGTTTATAAATTAGCAAAGGTTTACAAGATTGCACTTCCGCTTCACCCTGAATATCGCACAATGCCAATGGTTTGGTATGTTCCACCACTTTCACCAATCGTTGATGTGTTAACTGAAACTGGACATGATGGTGAGGATGTAGGAAACCTATTCGGTGCTATTAACGCACTTCGAATTCCACTTGCCTATCTAGCAGAACTATTTACTGCTGGAGATACTGAATTAGTGGAGTCAACGCTTCGCAAATTATCTGCCATGCGCTCTTATATGCGTGATATCAACTTAGGGCGAGAGCCTAGACCTGAGATTCCAGAAGCAGTAGGTATGGATCAAGAATCTATTTATGAGATGTATCGATTGCTTGCGATCGCTAAATATGAAGATCGCTATGTAATTCCAGCAGCACATACTGAACAGGCTAAAGATCTTGAAAACATGGGTAAGGGTTCGGGTTGCTCTCTTGATGGTGTCGATCTAGGTCCAAACTCTGGACCATTTGGTCAATCATCAGGAAACCCTGTCCCTGTCACAATTGAAAACTTTCACATTATGAAAGACAGGCAGACAAAGTGAGCAAGGAGTTAGCGCGTGCAATTGCCGCTCAATGTTTGGTGTATCCCGAACAGAGCTTTATAGACCGCAATGCAGAACTCCTCAATATGACTCATGCTCTTGCACCCAAACTTAGAGAGCCACTTGTAAAATTTCTAACAAGTGCAGCGCAGATGCCACTTAACCAACTGCAGCAGCATTATGTAGAAATCTTCGATATGCGGAGAAAGTGTTCATTATTTCTAACTTCATGGACACATGGAGATACCCGCAACCGTGGAATGGCCTTGGTCTATTTTATTCAGATATATAAGCGTTGTGGCTTACTGCTGAGCCCCCATGAACTACCAGATCACTTGGCAGTGGTGCTTGAATTTGCAGCTTTAGAAAATCCGATAGAAGGCGACTTACTACTGGGAGAGCACCAAGCACCAATCCTTCTCATAAGAGATGCTTTGCATAAATGTGGCTCAATTTATGGGGAAGTGCTAGATGCCGTCGTTGAATCACTTCCTGAAATGACACCAGAGATTGAGGCACGTGCAAAGGCGCTTGCTATTACTGGTCCTCCAAAAGAGTTTGTGGGTCTAAGTGGCGCGGTAGCAGTTGCTCTTGAACCATTTTCTACTAGAGAAGATATTTCATTAGGGGGAGTATCGCGATGAGTTCAACAAACGTTCTTTTGTGGTCTGTTCTGCCGTATATCGCAATCTCTTCCTTTGTCATTGGTCTCATTTGGCGTTTCAAGTATGACAAGTTCAATTGGACAACTCGTTCATCTCAAATCTATGAAGGAAAGCTCTTGAGCATCGCAGGGCCACTTTTCCACTTAGGCCTCTTTGCAGTTATTGGTGGACACGTGGTTGGCCTACTAGTGCCTCAGGAATTCACTGACTCTTTAGGTTTAAGTCACCAGATGTACCACCTAGGAGCAATCTCTATGGGTGGGGCAGCAGGGATTGCAACTCTTTTGGGAATCTCATTACTCATTTATCGACGCAGGACAACGGCAATGGTCTTCGCTCAAACAACTAAGAATGACAAAACTATGTACATATTTCTTATGGCGACATTATTGGCAGGAAGCGCAGCGACACTTTCAAGTGCTGGCGTAATTGGTGAAGAACACAACTATCGTGAAACCGTTGGCCCTTGGGCGCGATCAATTCTGACACTCAGCCCAAATGGTGAATTAATGATGGCAAGTCCTATTGCCTTCAGGGTCCACGCCATTGTCGCGATGTCACTCTTCATCATCTGGCCATTCACGCGCTTGGTGCACTCACTGAGCGCTCCAGTGGGCTATCTATTCCGACCTTCGATTGTCTATCGCACGCGCGATGGGCGCGGAGTTGCAGGAAGCCGTAAAGCTCGTCAAGGTTGGGAACGAATTAAGTATTGATGCAATAAAAAACCCGCCGGATACATACGGCGGGTTTTTTAATAAATACTTTAAATACGCTCTCCAGTTGTTGAGTTAAACAAGTGAACTGCATTTTGATTTGCAGTAACAGTAATTGTTTGACCAGCCTTTGGAGGATTCTTTGGATCCCAGCGGACAATAATCTGCGCGCCTTCATCTGTTGCATTAGCGAACTTAACATTTGTGTCAGCTGGCTTTCCATAAACGAAAGCATCTGAACCAAGTTCTTCAACTACTTCAACCAAAACATGGAATCCCTCAGTTGATGGTGTGAAGCCTTCTGGGCGAACACCAACAGTGACTTCATTGCCAGCAGAGGCTGGAACAGCGATTCCAAGGTTTCCTAGCATTGCCTTACCGCCCACGATAGGAGCGTTAAGCAAGTTCATAGCAGGTGAGCCAATGAATCCTGCAACGAAAGCATTTGCTGGGTTGTCATAAAGATTACGAGGTGTGTCTACTTGCTGGAGCAAGCCATCCTTAAGAACTGCAACGCGATCGCCCATAGTCATAGCTTCAACCTGATCGTGTGTTACATAAACTGTGGTGATTCCTAAGCGACGCTGCAATGCAGCAATCTGTGTACGAGTTGCAACGCGCAACTTCGCATCAAGGTTTGATAGAGGTTCATCCATAAGGAAAACCTGAGGTTCGCGAACAATTGCGCGACCCATAGCAACGCGCTGACGTTGTCCACCTGAAAGAGCTTTTGGCTTGCGCTCTAGGTATGGCTCTAGGTCAAGCAACTTAGCTGCTTCAAGAACGCGACGTTCACGTTCTTCTTTTGGAGTTCCAGCGATTTTTAGTGCGAAGCCCATATTTTCTGCAACGCTCATGTGTGGGTACAACGCATATGACTGGAATACCATCGCGATATCGCGATCTTTTGGTGCAACGTTTGTTACATCGCGATCACCGATTAAAATTCTTCCGTTATCGACTTCTTCAAGTCCGGCCAACATACGAAGTGATGTTGACTTACCGCAACCTGAAGGTCCGACTAAAACCAAAAACTCACCATCATTGACGGTGAGGTTTAATTTATCGACTGCAGGTGCAGTAGTTCCTGGATAGATACGTGATGCGGCTTCGAAAACTACTGATGCCATGAGATTGCTCTCCTTCTCCGGGCAGGTACGTGCCCGACGGTCCGTGGATGAAGGTGATGGTCCGGGTGGACCAACGCACCGAAGGTTACGCGTAAAGGGGCAAATTGGCTAGGCCGGCCTCTTGCAGCATTGCCGTATAGTTGGGCATCTAATGCAGACTCACTCGGTCGGTACGTTATTTGCAGATCTAGCAGTTATTGCTGGCCTTATTGTTTTGGCCTCCTTCTTCGTCGCAGCTGAAATCGCCCTCATCTCACTTCGAGATAGCCAAGTCCGAGAAATTGCGACCCGTGGCAAACGTGGCGCTCGCGTTGCAGCCCTAGCCGCACACCCCAACCGATTGCTGGCTGCGGTTCAAATTGGTGTAACTGTCAGCGGCTTTCTCTCTGCCGCCCTTGGAGCTGATCAACTAGGTGACTATGTCATTCCGTGGCTGGAGTCTCTAGGCATTTCCAACGCCTGGAGTACGACTATTTCTCTCATTGGTGTCACTTTAGTGATCGCTTACTTCTCTTTAGTCTTTGGAGAGTTGGTTCCAAAGAGAGTGGCTCTATTTAGGGCTGAAGAGATTGCTATGAGAACAGCGGGAATCATTAACATCGTTGCAAATATTTTCCGCCCAATTATCTGGCTACTCTCAAAATCTACAGACATTGTTTTGCGCGCATTTGGCATTGATCCCAAAGAGGCTAGAAGCCAGATATCAGAAGAAGAGTTATTAGATCTTGTGTCTGGCCATGCTGCATTGAGCGAAGAAGAGCGTGACATTGTTGAAGAGGTATTTAATGCTTCAGAGCGCCAGATTCATGAAGTTATGGTTCCGCGAACAGAAGTTGATTTCATGGATGTTTCATTAACCGTTGGAAAAGCTATCGAGTTAGCTGTTGATAAAGCACATTCTCGTTATCCAGTAATCCGTGGTTCTTCCGATGAAGTGATTGGCTTTATTCACGTGCGGGACCTACTTGATACTTCTTTAGCAACTAAGGAAGCAAAGATTATTGAGTTAGTTCGATCCATAATCTTTTTGCCTGGAACAAAAGGCATTTTGCCGGCACTTTCTGAGATGCGTAAACAAGGCCAACATGTGGCAATCGTCCTTGATGAATACGGCGGCACTGACGGCATCGTGACTCTGGAAGATCTTGTTGAGTGCCTCATCGGTGATATCAGAGATGAATACGATGGCGATGAAGCCGATATCGCTGTGGAATCACGGACCGGTGATTTTGAAGTCGATGGCTTAATTTCAATTGAGGATTTAATTGAGCAGACAGGCCTAGAAATCCAAGACGGTCCTTATGAAACCGCCAGCGGCTTTGTTATGCATCATTTAGGCCGAATTCCTAAAGAGCATGACGTAGTAGTGGTCGATGGAGTGCGAATTACAGTGCTTTCTATGGAGGGTAAGCGCGCTGGAGCGCTATTGATCTCTCGTAGTGCATGATGTGTGAAAGAATTAACGCATGAGCACCAAGCGGGTTTTATCTGGAATCCAACCAACAAGTGATTCCTTCCACCTGGGTAATTACTTAGGCGCCGTTAAACAGTGGGTTGATTTACAAGATGGTCATGATGCCTTTTATTGCATCGTTGATTTGCATGCTCTTACTGGCGAGATAGAACCTGCTCTACTGCGAAAGCGGACGTTGGCATCAGCAGCACAGTTAATAGCACTTGGAATTTCTCCAGAGAAATCAACGTTATTTGTCCAGTCCCAAGTTCCACAACACAACCAATTGGGTTGGCTCATGGAATGCATGGCTGGTTTTGGTGAAGCAAGCCGCATGACGCAGTTCAAAGATAAATCTGCAAAGGGTGGCTCAGACTCTGCACGCGTTGGACTTTTCACATATCCAATGTTGCAAGCTGCAGATATTTTGTTATATCAAGCCGACTTAGTTCCAGTTGGTGAAGATCAGCGCCAGCACATTGAGTTAACACGTGACTTAGCAGGACGCTTTAATACTCGCTTTGGTCAGACTTTTACGATTCCAGAAAACTTTATTTTAAAGACTGCGGCCAAAATTCAAGACTTACAAGATCCATCGGCCAAGATGAGTAAATCATCAGGCTCTGTGGCAGGTGTTCTTGAGTTAATGGACACCCCGGAATCAAATGCTAAGAAGATAAAGAGTGCAGCAACTGATGCTGGCCGTGAAGTGAAATTTGATGAGATAGAAAAGCCAGGCATTAGTAATTTACTGACAATTCATTCTTCTCTTTCAGGAACTTCTATTGCAGATCTTGAAAAACAGTTTGATGGCAAGGGTTATGGCGACTTTAAAGGCGAAGTTGCTGAGGTTGTTGTTGAATATTTTCGACCTATTCGCGCTAGCGCAATTGAATTATTGAGCGATGAGAAGCATTTGCTTGATATTTTGCATAACGGGGCGTCAAAAGCCCGTGTAGTAGCCTCACAAACCCTTGAAAAAGCCTATGAAAACCTGGGGATCGTTAAATAACCCAGTCACAGAAGTATCAACTCAAGGTTGAGACTTATCCAAAACGTTACCTCTCGCCGCCTAATTTCTCAGGGCGTTTGTTGAGTTTATTCGTACATAACTACTAGGCTGACTAATACACAGAGCTCCTATCTCAGCGTCTAGTTGATGTAGGGGAGCCCCTTGAAGGAGGAAAATTGAAGAAAGTATTTCGTCTCGTAGCAGTTATCGCTGCAGCAACTCTTGCAGCAACTGCATTTGTAGCACCATCAGCAACTGCAGCATCAAAGGTAAAAGTTGGACTTGCTTATGACATCGGTGGCCGCGGAGACAAGTCTTTCAATGACTCTGCTGCAGCTGGTCTAGATGCTGCCAAGAAGAAATTTGGCGTTAAGGCTAAAGAAGTAACAGTTACAACAGGTTCAGATTCAGAGCGCGAAGACAAGCTCCGCTTGCTAGCAAAAGCTGGATACAACCCAATCATCGCAGTTGGTTTCTTGTATGCAGGCCCACTAAAGGCTGTTGCATCAGATTATCCAGACACTCAGTTCGGAATCATTGATGATGCATCAGTAGATCTTCTCAACGTTGCTGGTCTTGTATTTGCTGAAGAGCAAGGTTCATACCTAGCTGGCGTTGCAGCAGCACTTGCATCAAAGTCAGGGAAAATCGGTTACATCGGTGGAGTTCGTATTCCACTACTACAGAAGTTTGAAGCAGGATTCGTTGCTGGTGTTAAGGCAACAAAGAAGTCTGCAACTGTTGATGTTAAGTATGTAACTGAGTTCCCAGACTTCTCTGGTTTCAATGACCCAGCTAAGGCAAAGGTTATTGCTAAGGGAATGATCGATAAGGGCACAGATGTTATTTACTCTGCTGCTGGTGGTTCAGGTGCGGGTAACTTCGCAGCCGCAACTGATGCAGCAAAGGCTGGCAAGAAGGTTTGGACTATCGGAGTTGACTCTGATCAGTACCTAACAGCTTCAAAAGCTGAGAAGAAGAACATGCTTACATCAATGATCAAGCGCGTTGACCGTGCTGTTTATGACGTAATTGCAACTGCAGTTGTAGGTTCTTCAGTTAATGACATTCTAGATGCCGAGGCTGGTATCTACGGTCGTCAGTACAACTTGGCGTTAGATGGTGTTGGAGTTTCATACTCTGGCAAATACATCAACAAGTACAAGTCTGCAATCAACAAGGCTGCAGCAGGGATTAAGGCTGGCAAGATCAAGGTTCCAACAAAGCCATAATCACTCACTAAATAGTGGCGTTTGGCCCAACAATGGAGTTAAATCTCCTTGTTGGGCCAAATGTTTTTAATTATCAACTCAAAGGAGAGTTCCTAAAGTGTCAGTAGCTGTTGAACTGCGACATATCTCCAAGCGCTTCCCAGGCGTGATAGCCAATAAAGACGTCTCTATGAAAGTTGAAACGGGGACTGTTCATGCTCTTGTTGGTGAAAACGGTGCAGGAAAATCCACCGTAATGAAGATTTTGTATGGAATGCAGCACCCAGATGGCGGAGAAATTTTAGTCAATGGCCAAGCCGTTAATTTTAAAAACCCAAATGATGCAATCGATGCCAGCATTGGCATGGTCCACCAGCACTTTATGTTGGCAGATAACTTCACAGTTTTAGAAAATATCATTTTGGGTGCTGAGCCTCAGCGTGGAATTACAATTGACTTTGCCTCAGCCCGTAAAAAAGTTGCTGACATGTCTGCGGCATATGGTTTAGATGTTGATCCAGATATTTTGGTTGAAGAGCTAGGCGTAGGGCAGCGCCAGCGTGTTGAAATTTTGAAGGTTCTTTTTCGCGGTGCTCGAATTTTGATTTTTGATGAACCAACAGCGGTGCTAGTTCCTCAGGAAGTTGATGACTTATTTAATGCACTCAAAGGTCTTCGCGCCGAAGGAATGGCAATTATCTTTATCTCTCACAAACTCGATGAAGTATTACGCGTTGCCGATGATGTAACTGTGGTTCGTGCGGGATCGACTGTTGCCCAAGTGAAAGCAAAAGATGTTACCGCAAGGCAGCTAGCTGAACTCATGGTGGGCAGTGAACTTCCACAGCCAACCACCCATGGTGATACTCGTCGCCCAGAGGTCACACTTTCACTTAAAGATGTTTCGGTTCCAACTAAATCTGGTCGTGATTTGATCTCCCATATCTCTTTCGACCTGCAAGCAGGCGAAGTTATTGGAATAGCTGGAGTTGAAGGCAATGGCCAAGCTGAGTTAGTTGAAGCAATCATGGGTTTGCGTGATTACACGGGCCAGATTGAATTTAAAGGCGAAAACATAGACCACTACACCGTGGCTCATCGCCACGATGCCGGAATTGGCTTGATTCCAGAGGATCGCCAACGACAAGCATTGATGATGGCATCGCCTCTTTGGGAAAATAGAATTCTTGGGCATCAAAGAAGGAAGCCCATAATGCGTGGTTTTATTTTAGATAAAAAGGCAACAATTGCAGATACTCGAGTAATCATGGATGAGTTTGATGTTCGCGCACCAGGGCCACACACTTTGGCAGCAGCGCTGTCAGGTGGTAACCAACAAAAATTTATCGTAGGCCGTGAAATGAGCAAAGCCCCTGCACTTCTTGTTGCATCACACCCAACTCGTGGCGTGGATGTTGGTGCACAAGCTGCAATTTGGGAAGAACTTCGCCGAGCACGTGAAAAAGGAATGGCAGTGGTATTAATCTCTGCTGACCTAGAAGAGCTCATTGGAATGTCTGATCGACTTCTAGTGATGCTACGCGGAGCGATAGCTGCAGAACTTAATCCTCAAAAGACAACACCTGAGCAACTTGGTTCTGCGATGACAGGCGCACAATGAAAAAACCATCAATCTCCCAGGTACTTCTAGCAGTTGCGGCGCCTGTAGCTGCAGCAGTAGTTTCAATTGTTATCTCTAGTTTTGCAGTCTTAGCATCCAAGAAATCCCCAATGGATGCTTATAAGACAATGTGGGAGTTTGGAACTGAAGCCGGCTCGCTACTTGAAGTTCTTAATACGGCTACCCCTTATTACATTGCAGCCATTGCAATTGCTGTGACTTTTAGGGCCGGTTTATTTAATATTGGTGTTGAAGGCCAACTGCGTTTAGGCGCCCTCTTCAGCGCATACCTAAGCGCTAAATTTGTTTTGCCACCAGTGCTTCATGTTCTGGCCGTGTTTCTCATTGCTATGACTGTCGGTGGATTATGGGCGGCAATTGCGGCCTACTTAAAAGTTAAGCGCGGTGTGAGTGAAGTTATCTCAACAATCATGTTGAACTCACTTGCCGTTGGTCTGACCTCCTTCCTGTTCTCTCAGTATTTTGCTGAAATCACTGAAGGCTCTAATAACTTAACCACCAAGGTTCTTCCAGCCTCTGCACAGATTCCTGACCTGATGCCATTATTGAATAAATTGGGCGTGGAAGATCAGCCTGGCGGCGGCGTATATGGCATGTTACTGGTCGCAATTGCACTTGGAATTGCTTTCTGGTTCATCGTTAACCGCACACGTTTTGGTTTTGAATTACGGGCATCAGGCGCAAATCCGATAGCGGCTCGTGTGAGCGGCGTTAATTCCAAGAAAATGATTTTTATAGCTCTAGTAATTTCAGGTGCAATTGCGGGCTTGTCCGGTCTTCCGGCTGTGCTGGGTGACACTCATTCATACACAATGGGATTTAGATCAGGTATTGGCTTTTCTGCAATTGCGGTAGCGCTATTGGGTCGAAATGGCGCAGTAGGAATGGGATTTAGTGCTTTGTTATTTGGTTTCCTTGAAGTGAGCTCACGATCACTAGAACTCATCGATATTGCCCCTGAAACTTATGTGATTATGCAAGGTTCTATATTACTTAGCTCAGTTATCGCCTATGAAGTTATTCGTCGTTACAAGATAACACTGCAGAGTAAAGAGCTAGCAAAGGTGGTGGCAGCATGAAAACTAAAGCAACCAAGCTCTTACTTAATGCAACACTCTTAATTCTTGTCATATCGATAATTCGCTTAATCACTGGAGCAAGTGACTTAACTAGCATTGGAACGGCCTCTGCGGCGCTCCTTCTCTCAGTTCCAATTGTTTTAGCTGGACTTGGTGGGTTGTTCTCTGAGCGCTCTGGTGTTGTAAACATTGGCCTTGAGGGCATGATGATTCTTGGTGCATGGGCTGGTGGCTTTATTGGATCTAAGCACGGACCATGGCTTGGTTTAGCAGCTGCAATTTTCTTTGGCGCAGTAGGTGCTCTTGTGCATGCAATTGCAACAATTTCTTTTGGTGTAGATCATGTGGTCTCTGGTGTTGCTATCAACATCATTGCTGCTGGATTAGTTCGTTATCTTTCCACAATCTTGTACCAAGGTGGATCCTGGCCAGGGCCATCACAATCACCAGATGTTGGTCCAATCTCAAACAATGGCCTTCCCGTTCTTTCTGGTGGAACTTACTTTGGTTGGAAGAGTCCAGATATTTTGACGCCTATCGCTGAAAAACAGTGGTTTTTCATCTCTGATGTTGCCTCAATTATCCGTGGCTTAACTGGAGATCTTTCATATGTAACTGTTATTGCAGTTGCAATAGTTCCAATCTCATTCTTTATCCTTTGGAAAACATCATTTGGACTTCGACTACGCAGCGCTGGTGAGGCACCAATTGCTGCTGAATCATTGGGCGTAAATGTTTACTTAATGAAATATTCAGGTGTTCTAATCTCAGGTGGCTTGGCTGGATTAGGTGGTGGATTCTTAGCAATTGTTGCGGCAAATCACTATCAAGAAAATCAGGTAGCCGGGCGAGGATACATCGGACTTGCAGCATTACTTTTTGGAAATTATCGCCCAGGTGGAATTTTGATGGGTGCCGGTTTGTTTGGATTTGCCGATGCGCTGCAATTACGTGATTCAGCCTCGATCCATGCCCTCATTCTCTTGATTGTTGTAATTCTTGCCTACCTTGTTTATCGCGATGTGCGCAAGGGCAAATATCTTTCTGCAGCAATTAGTGGCGTGATGTCAGCCGGCTTTATGTGGTTCTACTTAGCAGTTGATGTTCTACCGGGACAGTTAGTGACGATGACTCCTTACATTGCAACGCTTCTAGTTATGTCACTTGCCTCTCAACGACTACGAATGCCAGCAGCTGACGGTATTCCATACCGTCGCGGCGGATTGCGATGATCGCTATAGACTGGGATGCACTGCGCACCGCTGCTGTTGCAGCCATGAAAACCGCTTACGCCCCTTATTCAAAATTTCCAGTAGGCGTGGCTGCGTTAGTAGATGATGGTCGCATTGTCTCTGGATGCAATGTTGAAAATGCTAGTTATGGTTTAGGTCTTTGCGCAGAGTGCGGATTAGTTTCAAACCTCATTGCTTCAGGTGGCGGACGTTTAGTTGCAATCTCATGTGTTGATGGACAGGGAAATCACTTGGCACCATGTGGGCGATGCCGCCAACTTTTATTTGAGCATGGTGGAACTAAAGCGCTTTTGATGACAGATGATGGGCCACAGACAATGGCGGCTATGTTGCCTTGGGCTTTTGGTCCTGATGATTTAGAGCGCAACGAGCGCTAAATGTCCCAGGTTGAGGCTTTCTCAGCAGCTGAAGTAATTGCTGCAAAACGTGATCGACATTCATTAACTGACCCACAAATCGATTGGGTAATCGATGCATACACACGTGGGGCAGTAGCTGATGAACAAATGTCTGCGCTACTAATGGCAATTTTGCTCAACGGTATGGAATCTCGAGAGATTTCTCGATGGACTGATGCAATGATCAATAGCGGTGAGCGCATGAACTGGTCAGCGCTAACACGACCAACAGTTGATAAGCATTCAACAGGTGGAGTCGGGGACAAGATCACTTTGCCTCTAGCGCCGCTGGTTGCCGCTTGTGGTGCTGCTGTGCCTCAACTATCTGGTCGAGGTCTTGGTCATACTGGTGGAACTTTAGATAAATTAGAATCAATTCCCGGTTGGCGAGCTTCACTATCAAATGAAGAAATGCTTAAAGTTTTGCAAGATTGCGGAGCAGTTATTTGCGCAGCTGGAGCAGGATTAGCACCTGCGGATAAGAAACTTTATGCACTGCGCGATGTGACGGCGACAGTAGAGGCTATTCCACTCATTGCATCATCGATTATGAGTAAGAAGATTGCAGAAGGAACAAGTGCACTAGTGCTAGACGTTAAGACTGGTGCTGGTGCATTCATGAGTGATCCTGAGAAGGCTAAAGAGTTAGCCCATGTAATGGTGGGTCTTGGAAAACGGGCTGGAGTAAAGACCATCGCACTTGTAACAGCCATGGATATTCCCTTGGGCTTAACTGCAGGTAATGCTTTAGAGGTGCGCGAATCTGTAGAGGTATTGGCAGGCGGTGGCCCATCAGATATCGTCGAACTCACTGTTCTACTTGCACGTGAGATGTTAGAAACTGTTGGGATTACTAACGCTGATCCAGCTGATATGTTAAAAAATGGAAAAGCAATGGATGTTTGGCGCCAGATGATTAGTGCCCAAGGCGGAGATCCTGATGCAAAACTTCCAATTGCAAAAGAGAATTTAGTTGTTACAGCTCAATCAAGTGGAACGATTCTTTCAATGGATGCTATGAAAGTGGGATTGGCTGCTTGGCGCTTAGGTGCTGGCAGATCACGCCAGGGCGAAGCAGTTCAGGCCGGAGCTGGAATTGAAATTCACGCTAAACCAGGCGATAGCGTGGCCGCAGGAGCACCGCTCTACACATTGCACACAGACACTCCAGCAGCCTTTGCCCGCGCACAAGAATCGCTGACAAATTCAGTAACTATTGGCGATTTACCAAAGGGTGGAAAAATAGATAGATTGCCACTTGTAGTCGAGCGAATTACGGATTGAGAGCCTTAAGGTGAGTCTTACAAGTAAACCTTCACCAGCCCAGATTAAGCGCGTCCCAAAAGTACTGCTACATGATCACCTAGATGGTGGACTACGACCACAAACAATCATTGATATCGCAGGCGAAATTGGTTACACCGCGCTTCCAACTCATGATGCCACAGAACTTGCAACGTGGTTCCGTGAATCTTGTGACTCAGGTTCACTAGTTCGCTACCTAGAGACTTTTTCCCACACTATTGCAGTCATGCAGCGACGTGAAGATATTATTCGAGTTGCCCGTGAGTGTGCCTTGGACTTGGCACGAGATGGTGTTGTCTATGCAGAAGTTCGCGGCGCACCTGAGCTCTTCACAGAAAAAGGCTTATCAATGGCCGATGTTGTTGATGCAACTATTGAAGGTTATAAGCAGGGAATAGCAGAGGCAAAAGCTGAAGGTCATGAGATTCATGTCTATTCGTTGCTCTGCGGAATGCGCCAGAATAAACTTTCGCAAGAGGTCGCTGAACTAGTGATTAAGTATCGCGATAAGGGTGTTGTTGGCTTTGATATTGCAGGTCCGGAAGATGGATTCCCACCGAGTGATCAGAAAGATACTTTTGATTATTTGCGTAAAGAGGATGCTCACTTCACAATCCACGCAGGTGAGGCATATGGACTTCCTTCAATCTGGGAAGCAATTCAATTGTGTGGTGCTGAGCGCTTAGGCCATGGCGTTCGAATCATTGATGACATCGATTTCTCAGGCCCAGAGCCAAAATTAGGACAACTAGCCTCATATGTTCGAGACCGCAGAATTCCACTAGAGCTATGTCCAACTTCTAATCTTCAAACTGGGGCGGCAAAGAGTTATGCCGAGCATCCCATCGGAGCCTTGGCCCGCTTGCGTTTTAGAGTCACTCTCAACACTGATAACCGCTTAATGAGCCAAACTTCAATGTCATTTGAGATGGAAGAAGCAGTGAAGGCCTTTGGTTGGGATTTTGCAGAGCTTCAGCGCATTACTATTAATGCGATGAAGAGTGCGTTTATTCCATATCCAGAGCGTTTAAAGATTATTGATGGCGTTATCAAACCTGGCTATGCGAAAATCTCTGCTGAGTAATGATTGATTTCAATAATCCTACTTTTGTCGCCGATCCATACGAGCAGTTAAAGGCTCTACGTGAGATTGGCAAACCCGTCTGGCATGAGGGGATGCAGATATTTCTTGCAGCACGCCACAGTGATGCAAATGATGTCTTTAGAAATAAGTCATTAGGTCGTATTTTCACAGACAAGTCGCCAGAATTTGAGTGGGAAACTTTCAACTGGTTGCACTCAGATTCAATTCTAGATAGCGAACCACCTAAGCACACACGTTTGCGTTCATTGGTGGCAAAGGCATTTAATCGAAACAAGATTGAAGGAATGCGACCTGCGGTAGAGCGCATCACGCAGCAATTACTGGATGCAATCGATGAGAAAGTTAAATTAGGGGAGACCTTTGATTTAATTGCAGATTATGCAGAACCCCTGCCTGTGAAAATCATCGCTGACTTGCTAGGTTTTCCAGAATCAGAAGAGCATTTACTTCGGCCTTGGTCACAGTCGATTGTGAAGATGTATGAAGTTAATCCATCAGAGCAGTATCAAGTTGAGGCAAAGAAGGCGGCTAGTGAGTTTGCTGAGTATGTGCGCAGTTTGGCTGAACACCGTAAAACAAATCCAGGCCAGGATCTCATTACTGATTTAGCAATGGTTGAAGAGAATGGCGAAAAGTTAAACTCCCATGAGTTAGTGGCAACATGCGTGCTTCTTCTTAACGCCGGTCATGAAGCAAGCGTGAATGCATTTGGAAATGGAATGGTTGCAGCCCTTGAACGCCCTGATCAAGCTGAACTTCTGCGCAAAAATTCCCGTACAATAACTGAGACCGCCCTTGAAGAATTCATGCGATTTGATGCCCCGCTTCACTTATTTGAGCGCACAGCAACCGTTGATACTGAGTTAGGCGGAGTAAAGATAGAGAAGGGGCAGAAGATTGCAGCCCTGATTGGTTCAGCTAATCGAGATGCCTCAGTCTTTGAAATGGCAGATGAGATGGATTTAACTCGCGATCCAAACCCCCACATTGGTTTTGGAGCAGGCATTCATTTCTGTTTAGGCGCACCTCTTGCCCGTTTAGAAATGAGTGTTTCTTTGCCGGCGTTGTGGGAGAAATATCCCAATATGCAATTAGCTGGTGCGCCAGTGCGCAGACCTACTTTTGTATTACGAGGTTATGAAAGCGTTTCAATCTCTGCTTGAGAAGGATATGAGGATTGTGCACCTTTGCGGGTGACACTCATGGATGCAACCTTGATCCCTAGCTTCATCGCATCTTCTGGGCTCTTTCCACTTGCTAATCCAAAAGCAAAAACCCCAACAAAGGCATCACCAGCACCGGTTGTGTCCACAGCATTAACTTTTGGGGCACTCACTCGAGTGAGATTTCCATCGGAAGTAATTAACACAGCACCTTCTGATCCTAAAGTCACAATTGAATTCTTACCTGGTCTAAATGCCTTTAAGACTTCATCACTTGTAGGTGCTTGACCATGGAGTTCATTGAACTCAGTTTCATTAGGGATAATCCAGTCGGTTACTTCCAATAGTTCTCTACTAAGAGGTTGGAATGGTGCTGGATTGAGAATGGTTAGGCATCCACGTTTTTTAGCTACAGTAAATGCAGCAAGAGTTACTTCCTGTTTGATTTCACATTGGGCAACTACAACTGCTAAGTCAGCGATTGACTCAATTGCTTCAATAGCCTTTTTAGATTCAATCTCATGATTTGCGCCAGGAATGATTACGATTCGATTCTCACCATTGGCATCGACCCAAATATGTGCCACACCATTTGGAGTATCACTACGTTCTATATATTCTGAATCAATTCCGAGCTTTTTGAAATTTTCAGCTATTGAGTCACCGAATAAGTCATTACCTAACTTTCCAACAAAGTGAACTTGGGCTCCGCAATGGGCGGCAATAACGGCTTGATTAGCTCCTTTGCCGCCAAAACCAGTCGTAAAGAGGTCGCCTTCTAAGGTTTGTCCAGGAGCAGGAATCACTTTGGCATAGGCAGTTAAATCAATCATTGCACTGCCAACTACCGCTATTACTGCTTTGCTCATACCGCTAGGCTATCGCTTATGGAAAAAACTTCAATCATTCTTGATGTTGATACCGGTGTTGATGATGCCTTTGCAGTCCTTTTTGCCGCAATGCATCCAGCAATCAACTTAATTGGAGTCACCTGCGTAGATGGCAACACCAATGTTGACCAGGTCGTTGCAAATACATTGAAGGTTTTAGATGCTGCAGGCGCTGGTGATATTCCAGTTGCTAGAGGTGCAGTCCGTCCGCTACTCGGCAAATCTGAATATGCCGAGTATGTGCATGGCGCAGATGGAATGGGCGACCTCGGAATTACCCCCTCTCATCGTAAAGTTGATTCTCGTTCAGCAATTGAGCTTCTTCGCGATTTAATTGAGGAATCAAAGGAGCCAGTAACACTTGTTCCAATTGCTCCGCTTACAAATATTGCTCTGTTCTTGCGGGCATTTCCAGAAACCGCCAAGAAACTACATAGGATCGTTCTTATGGGTGGATCAGCATCTGCCGGTAATGCAACGGCTGCAGCAGAGTTTAATATTTGGCACGATCCAGAAGCAGCTGCAATTGTCTTTCAAAGCGGTGTCCCAATAACGATGTATGGACTAGATGTCTTTATGCGCCCAGGTGCAACAAGTGAGAATGCAGCACAACTACTCAAATCATCTGATCCTGCTCCACAGTTTGCTGCAACTTTGATTCAAGCATTTATTGAGCGCTTGCATGTCTCTCCTATAACTTTGGGGGATTACGGGGCAGTAGCGTGTGTAATACATCCAGAGCTCTTTACAACTGAAGTCTTTGATGTTGTTGTTGATACATCACAAGGTCCAGCACGTGGTCAAACTATCTGTGATCGCAGAGCACCATTTTTAAAGTCCATAGAACCAATTGATTTGGTTGATTCTGCATCAGTTAGAGTGGTTCTAGACCTAGATGTTGGCGCGGTTGAACAACTATGGTTTAAAACCATTGATAAAGGCTGGCTATAGCCCTATTGGGTGCCAGACAGTTTTGTTTTCCATAAAAGCAAGAATGCGTCCAGGATCAGCGTTTTTAAAACTATAGATTCTCTTAATGTTTTCAGCTCCCGCAAATTTTATCTCGGCGTGCTTTTTCGCACCTAAGCCTGAGATATCTAAGCCATCAATATCCATATGTGAAGCCATCCAAGGGGTTATTTCATCTTTCTTTCCAGTCAAAATGTTTATTACTCCAGCTGGAACATCACTTGTTGCAATTACTTCAGCAAAACTCATGGCAGAAAGTGGCGCCTTGGTGCTTGCTAGAACTATGACGGTATTACCACCAACAATGATTGGCGCAAGTGAATCAATTAAACCAAGCAAAGAAGGAACCTCTGGAGCAATCGCTGCAATGACGCCCATGCTCTCAGGGATTGTGAAGTTGTAATAAGGACCAGCAACAGGGTTGAGTGCACCTGAGAGTGAAGAGATCTTGTCGCTCCATCCCGCATACCAAACAAGTCGGTCAACTGAATCTGTCACTTCTTTTTCAGCTTTTGCTTTAGTAACACCAGTTACTGTGACAATCTCATCGACGAACTGAGCACGACGACCCTCAAGCATTTCTGCTAGTCGGTAAAGAATCTGGCCTTTGTTATAGGCAGTAGCTTTGTTCCATCCATGTTGGGCAGCACGAGCTGCAACAACGGCATCTTTTAAATCTTTACGAGATGCTAAGCATGGGTTTGCAATGAAGATGCCTTTGGCGTTCTTAACTTCATATGTGCGCCCAGACTCAGTACGTGGGAACGCGCCATTGATAAATAGTTTGTATGTCTTTTTCACATCAATTCGATTACTCATGTGAGACTCCCTTTAAGTATGCAGACAAACCATGTCGTCCGCCTTCACGACCCCAGCCGGATTCTTTGTATCCACCAAATGGGGAAGTAGGATCAAATTTATTGAATGTATTTGCCCAGATGACACCGGCGCGAAGTTGTTGAGAAGCCCATAAAATCTTAGATCCCTTTTCACTCCAGATGCCGGCAGAGAGTCCGAAAGGAGTGTTATTGGCTTTATCTATACCTTCTTGAGGTGTTCTAAAAGTTAATATTGAAAGCACTGGACCAAAGATTTCTTCGCGGGCAATGCGATGGGCTTGAGTTACACCTGTAAAGATTGTTGGCGCAAACCAGAACCCTTTACCTGGCAAATCACAAGGCGCACTCCAACGCTGCGCACCTTCAGAATCCCCGACAGCAGTAAGTTCACGAATCTTTAATAGCTGTTCCTTGCTATTAATAGCACCTAAATCTGTGTTCTTATCCATTGGATCGCCCACACGGATTTTAGCCATTCTATTTTTTAGTTTTTCTAATACTTCATCGGCAATGCTCTCTTGAAGGATTAAGCGTGAACCAGCGCAGCAGACATGGCCTTGATTAAAGAAAATTCCATTAACAATGCCTTCTACGCTCTCATCAATTGCTGCATCTTCAAAGATTATATTGGCAGCTTTACCACCGAGCTCTAAGGTCACACTCTTATTTGTTGGAGCAACTGCGCGGGCGATAATCTTTCC
Source organism: uncultured Actinomycetes bacterium (assembly GCA_937888825.1). Classification (GTDB taxonomy): domain Bacteria; phylum Actinomycetota; class Actinomycetes; order Nanopelagicales; family Nanopelagicaceae; genus Planktophila. The sequence continues at coordinate 30,470 of CALBFE010000042.1, forward strand.
AACTTCAGTAGATCCTGTAAATGCAATCTTGTCGATTCCTGGATGATTCACAATAAGCGCGCCAGTTGAACCATCACCAGTAACAATGTTTACAACACCTGCTGGAAGTTCTGCCTGTTGGCATACTTCGGCAAATAAAAGCGCCGTGAGTGAAGTTGTTTCAGCTGGCTTTAGAACAACCGTGTTTCCTGCAGCAAGTGCAGGTGCTACTTTCCACGCCAACATTAATAATGGGAAGTTCCAAGGAATAATCTGTCCTGCAACACCATGAGCTTTAGGTGTTGTTCCCAGGCCTGCATACTCAAGCTTGTCAGCCCATCCTGCGTGATAAAAGAAGTGTGCTGCAGCAAGTGGAACATCTACATCACGCGATTCGCGAATTGGCTTTCCATTATCAAGGGTTTCAAGTACTGCAAATTCACGTGAGCGCTCTTGCATGATGCGAGCGATACGAAACAGGTACTTTCCACGCTCTTTACCACTCATTTTTGACCAAGTAGTTGTATATGCCTTGCGCGCAGCCTTTACAGCAGCATCGATATCGTTTTTACCGGCAAGTGCGATCTGAGAAAGAACTTCTTCAGTAGCTGGGTTGATTGTGGGGAAGTGCTTACTTCCGGCAACAAATTTGCCACCAATGAAATGTCCGTACTTAGGCTTGATCGAGACTAGGGCGCGCGACTCTGGAGCCGGTGCGTATTCAAAAGTCAATTTTTCCCCCATTAGTCGATCGTCACGTACTGAGGGCTAGCGTAGTAGCCATCATCCATTTTCATGCGTTGCATTAATAAATCATTTAACAATGCACTAGCCCCAATACGAAAGAGAGATGGCTTGAGCCATTCTGGCCCAGCGGTCTCATTGACTAGGACTAGCTGCTTAATGGCATCTTTAGTGTTTCTGATTCCACCGGCTGGCTTCACACCAATTCGCACCTGGGTCATTGCATAAAAATCTCTCACTGCCTCAAGCATCACAAGAACAACAGGGGCGGTAGCAGCTGGTGCAACTTTACCTGTTGAGGTCTTAATGAAATCAGCTCCAGCGGCCATGGCTAAAAATGAGGCTTTGCGAACGTTGTCATAGGTCACAAGCTCGCCAGTTTCAAAGATAACTTTTAAATGTGCCTTAGTACCGCATATGTCACGGATCTTCACGATTTCATCAAAGACTTCGATATATCGACCTGAAAGAAATGCACCGCGATCAATCACCATATCAATCTCTGAAGCCCCAGCCTCAACCGCATCTTTCGTATCTTGAATCTTTACTGCCATCGAGGCACGACCAGATGGAAAAGCAGTTGAAACAGCAGCCACACCGACATGATGGCCACCAATGAGATCTAAGTGCGTGCGGGCAATTCCAACCATGTCGTTGTAAACACAGACCGCACCCACACTTGGAACAGATGCATCAGTTGGGTCTGGGCGCACAGCTTTTGTGCATAGGGCCTTAACTTTTCCAGGAGTATCTGCACCTTCTAAAGTTGTTAAATCCACCATGGTGATTGCAGTGTCAATCGCCCAGCGTTTAGAAGTTGTCTTGATACTGCGAGTAGCAAGCATGGCTGCACGAGCATCAGCGCCAACTTGGTCAACTCCTGATAGCGAACCCAGATATTTCTTTAGGGATGCTTCAGTACCATCGACTAAACCATAAAAACTCACGATAGCAATTCCTTCAATGGGGCTCGTAACTGATCCAGAACCGCTTGCGCAGTTGCAGAATCCTTTGCAATTGCCTCAATGTAACACTTCATCTTTGCTTCTGTGCCACTTGGGCGAATGATGATTCGAATTCCACCATCTAGCCAAATACGTAAGCCATCAGTGGGGGGCAAACCATCACTTGGTTTGGCAAGGTCGTCAATGGATGTAACTGAATAACCAGCAATTTCCTTAGGGGGATTACGGCGCAAATTTCCCATGATTACACCCACTTGAGAAAGATCGCTCAGGCGTATTGAAATTTGTTCAGTTGCATGAAAACCATGACGAGCCCAAACTTCATCGAGTAGATCAAGAAGTGTCTTATTCTGCGCAGCTAAATCAGTTGCAATCTGAGCTAGCTTGATAGCTGCAGATATTCCATCCTTATCATTAACGGTATTTGCATCAACGGCATATCCAAGGGCTTCTTCATAACCAAAAGTTAATCCATCAATTTTTGCTAACCACTTAAAGCCTGTCAGTGTTTCTTTAAAATCTAGTTTGTAATGAGCAGCAATTTTGCCCAAAATTGATGAGGAAACGATAGAGTTTGCAAGGATTCCCGTGGTTGTTGCTCGAGCGATTGTTTCGCCAAGGATTACACCTAACTCATCCCCACGCAGCATTCTCCAGCCTTTTATTGGATCCTTGACTGCAGCAGCGCAACGATCTGCATCTGGATCATTGGCAATTACTAGATCAGCATCAAATGTGCGAGCAGTCTCTAAAGCTAAATCAATTGCACCTGGTTCTTCAGGGTTAGGAAAGGCAACTGTTGGAAAATCGGGATCTGGTTTTGCTTGAGCATCCACAAGGATAGGTTGCGGGAATCCAGCTTTATGAAAAATAAGTTGAAGTGTCTCAGTTCCCACCCCATGCATTGCTGTGTAAACAATCTTTAGGTTTCCAGGCCTCTGGGCAAGAGCTGCTGTGATCCTGACATATTTATGAAGGACCTCTTCGCCTAAGGTTGTCCATTCTTTTCCACGAGGTTGTGAAGCAAGAGATGTGATTAAATCAATTTTTTGTGCAATTGAATCATCTGTAGGAGAAATTATCTGTGAACCGCGGTAATGGATTCCATCAACAGTGCCACCTAAATAAACTTTATAACCATTATCTTGTGGAGGATTATGGCTAGCGGTAACCATAATTCCCACATCGCATTTCAATTCATTGGTAGCAAAAGCTAGTACTGGCGTAGGAAGTGGGCGGGGCAAGACATAAACCTTCATGCCAGCACCACTCATAATTTGCGCAGTTTCAAAAGTGAAATCCTCAGAGCCATAACGAGCATCACGGCCAATTACTACTGAAGTTAAATTACGTTCCTTCATATATGCCGCAATTCCTGCAGCAGTACGACCAACAACTGCCCGGTTCATTCCTGAAGGCCCTGGGCGAATGGGACCACGCAAGCCAGCTGTACCAAACTGCAAAAAGCCATTAAATGATGCTCGTAGTTCTACTTCATTATTGGTATCTAGCCATTGCTGTAATTGGGCAGCAGTCTTTGGATCTGGATCATCAGCAATCCATGCTTGAACTTCTTGAGTCAGATCCATGTTCTTAGAATAACTTCGGGATTACCCCTTTGAGAAGAGCGCCCATTCGATCTGCAGCGGCCTTTCCAGCGGCAATAACTTCTTCATGGTTTAGTTTTTCACCAGTAACACCCGCAGCTGCGTTAGTAACTAATGATATTCCAAGAACTTCAGCGCCAAGTGCGTGAGCAGCAATTGCTTCAGGAACTGTGGACATACCAACTAAATCTGCTCCCATAGTGCGCATCATTATAATCTCTGCTGGAGTTTCATATGTTGGCCCACGCCAATGCACATAGACACCTTCTTCAAGTGAAGAATCTTCCTTCTTAACAATTTCACGAATGCGCTTGCTGTAGAGATCAGTTAAATCAACAAAAGTCGCGCCAGATAATGGAGACACAGCAGTTAAAGAAATGTGGTCACGAATCAGAACGGGCTGACCAACTTTGTAGGCGTTATTTATTCCACCGCAAGCATTTGTCAAAATAACAACTTTGCATCCAGCTTTGACCGCTGTCCGGACGCTATGCACGACTGGTTCAACACCTTTACCTTCATAGAGATGTGTGCGTCCTAAAAAAACGAGTGCTCGTAGTTTCTTGCCATTTGCTTCAATTTCATAAGAGCGAACTTTTCCTGAGTGCCCCTCAACTGTTGGAGGAAGAAAGCCAGTTATGTCTTCAGCATTGCATTCATATGCTGGAGTTCCTAATGCATCAACCGCGCTCACCCAACCAGAACCCATTACTAAGGCGACATCATGGGATGCGACTCCTGTACGTTCTGTGATTTCTTTTGCTGCAGTAGTTGCTGCGGCTAGTGGATCGGAATAGAGGAGTTCGCTATTTGTCATGCATCAATGATGTCACAAAGAGCTGTTCCACTAGAAACTGTGGCCCCTATGACTGCGCTCAAATTGCTAATAACGCCGGCTTTATGAGCCATGAGTGGTTGTTCCATTTTCATCGCTTCTAGAACGATAACTAAATCGCCAACCTCTACTTGATCGCCGTCTTTAACTGCAATCTTCACGACAGTTCCCTGCATGGGGCTATTAAGTGCTGTGCCACCTGCGCCCCCTGCCATGGATTGCTTTGCTCTATGGCGCTTAACTACTGGCTTAGGAGCGTGTACTAAAACCTCAAAGCGCTTTCCATTTACTTCAGCAACTAAATGCTCAGGTGCCATATGTGTCTCAAGTGGCACAACAGGTGACTGATACATCGGAATCTCATTGTTGAATTCATTTTCAATGTAACTGGTGTAGATCTTAAAATCTTGTGTAAATGCGCGATCTTGCACAATTGCTCGGTGGAAAGGAAGCGCTGTAGCTAAGCCTTCGATACTAAATTCAGCTAAAGCACGACGAGCACGCTCAATTGCTTGTTCGCGTGTTGCGCCAGTGACAATAAGTTTTGCTAATAGTGAATCGAAATTACCACCGATGGTGTCTCCATTTTTAAAACCAGCATCAATTCTGATACCTGGCCCAGTTGGAATAACCCATTCAGTAATACGTCCAGGTGCTGGAAGGAATGAGCGACCTGGGTCTTCACCGTTAATACGAAATTCAATTGAGTGTCCACGAATGACCGGGTCATCAAATCCAAGTGATTCGCCCATCGCAATTCTAAATTGTTCACGAACTAAATCAATCCCAGTTACTTCCTCGCTCACAGGGTGCTCTACCTGTAAGCGAGTGTTTACTTCTAGAAATGAAATTGTGCCATCAAGGCCAATTAAGAATTCGCAGGTACCAGCCCCAACGTAGCCAGCCTCTTTCATGATGGCTTTACTTGATCTGTAGAGCTCTTCTTCTTGTGCTTTGCTCAAAAATGGTGCAGGTGCTTCTTCAACAAGTTTTTGGTGGCGGCGTTGCAGTGAGCAATCGCGTGTACTAACGACCACTGCGTGACCATGCTTATCAACTAAAACTTGGGTTTCAACGTGGCGGGGCTTATCCAAATAGCGCTCAACAAAGCATTCACCGCGACCAAAGCCGCTAATGGCTTCGCGAACTGCAGATGCAAATAACTCTGGAATCTCCTCCATCGTGCGGGCAACTTTTAATCCACGGCCACCACCACCATGAGCGGCCTTAATTGCAACAGGTAACCCGTGTTCCTTTGCAAAAGCTGTAACTTCTTCATGTCCTTCAACTGGATCTTTAGTTCCTGCAACAAGTGGTGCTCCCGCTTTAGCTGCAATTTTGCGTGCAGAGACTTTATCGCCCAGCGCACGAATCGCTGCTGGGGGAGGTCCAATCCAAATAAGTCCTGCATCAAGTACTGCTTGAGCAAAGTTTGCATTTTCAGATAAGAATCCATAACCAGGATGAACTGCATCAGCACCTGATTGCTTGGCAACTTCTATTAGTTTTTCAATATTTAGATACGTCTCAGTTGCAGTTGTGCCATGGAGAGAATAAGCAGCATCAGCCATCTGGGAATGAATTGCATTGCGGTCTTCCTCTGAATAAACCGCAACACTTTCTAACCCATGATCTTTACATGCGCGAATGACGCGGACGGCAATTTCACCACGATTAGCAATTAAAACGCGCTTCATTGCATCGCCTTGACCTCTGGCCAGGAATAGCCAAGTTGCTCAAATGCTTTTCTCACAAACGGCATAGATATTCCGACTACGTTTGTGTAGTCACCTTCAATTGAGGGGATAAAGGGAGAGCTAAATCCATCAAGAGTAAATCCACCAGCAACATGTAAGGGTTCACCGGTAGCAACATAGTCTGCAATTTCAGCATCAGTCATATTATCAAAAGTCACTTTTGTTGTGACGATGCTTGAAATCTCCTTGTCCTTTGTTGTGTCAATAATGCAGTGGCCTGTGTGGAGTAGTCCAGAATTACCGCGAACTCTAGAGGCACGCTCAATTGCGATCTCTGGAGTTGCTGGCTTACCAAGAGATTGTGAATCAAATTCAAATGTTGAATCACAGCCAATAATTATTGCGGGAAAATCTATTTGTTCTCGAATTGTATGAGCCTTAGTTATGGCTAAGGCAATCACCATATCGGCAGGTTTCATGGCATTGAAAAAATCAGATTCCTCATCAACATGGCTAACCATGATTTTTGGCTTTACGCCAGCTGATTCGAGCAAACGGCGTCTGGACGCGGATGCAGAAGCTAAAACTATTCTTGGCATTGCTTATGAGTTCTTTCGTGCGCCGAAAGTAATTTTATGAGATAGCCCTTGTCGTAGTTGTGGCAAACCGTAAACACTTCTGCGGGTAATAGGCTTTAGCTCTTCACGTTCGTGTTGGGCCAAAGCCGATTTGAGTGCTTCCAACTCTTGCGCGGTTGGATCTCCTTTAATTATTGAAAACTCCATTACAGCGGAATATTTCCGTGTTTACGGGCAGGTAATGTGTCGCGCTTGGTGCGCAAAGTTCTAAATGCTTTGGTGATGTATGCACGTGATTGATTTGGTTCAATGACTGTATCAATCGTTCCGCGCTCAGCAGCTAAGTATGGATTTGCAAGCGATTCGTTGTATTCATTGATTAATTCGGCTCTTGCAGCAACTGGATCTTTTGCTTCAGCAATTTCTTTGCGATACAAGATATTAACTGCACCTTGTGCACCCATTACTGCAATCTCAGCACTTGGCCAAGCAAAGTTAATATCGCTACCAAGGTATTTTGAACCCATAACGATAAATGCTCCGCCATATGCTTTACGAGTAATAAGTGTTACAAGTGGCACGGATGCTTCTGCGTAGGCATAAAGTAATTTAGCCCCACGACGAATGATTCCATCCCATTCCTGCTCAGTTCCAGGTAAGAAACCAGGCACATCAACAAGGGTCAAGATTGGGATATTGAATGCATCGCAAAAGCGTAAGAATCGTGCAGCTTTTTCGCTGGAGTTAATATCAAGTGTTCCAGCCAACTGATTAGGTTGATTTGCAATAATTCCAATTGTTTCACCTTCGATGCGGGCAAAACCAACAATGATATTTGGAGCATAGAGAGCATGGACTTCTAGGAATTCTGCTTCATCGACTAGCGCTTGAATCAAAACCTTCATGTCATATGGCTGATTCGGACTATCGGGAATCAGAGTATCAAGTGCAATATCTGAAGCTTTCTTTTCTAAAAGCTCTGTTGGTGGGAGATGTGGAGCCCTATCCATATTATTTGATGGTAAATATGAAAGAAGGGCTTTAACGTAATCAATCGCATCTGCTTCATTTTCAGCTAAGTAGTGAGAGTTACCAGTGCGAACATTATGAGTTCGTGCGCCACCTAACTCTTCCATTCCTACTTCTTCGCCAGTCACTGTCTTAATAACATCTGGACCAGTAATAAACATATGTGAAGTCTCATTAACCATCACAGTGAAGTCAGTGAGTGCGGGTGAATATGCAGAACCACCGGCACATGGGCCAAGGATTAAAGAAATTTGAGGAATTACACCAGAAGAGCGGGTGTTAAGGCGGAAGATTTTTCCATAACCGGCAAGGGAAGCAACACCTTCTTGAATACGAGCTCCGCCAGAGTCATTAATTCCAATGAGGGGAATTCCACTCTTTAAAGCAAACTCTGCAATCTTTACGATCTTTTCTGCATGAACTTCACCAAGTGATCCACCCATAATTGTAAAATCTTGGGAATACAAAGCAATAGGACGCCCATCTACAGTTGCTGTTCCAATTACAACACCATCGCCGTAAGGACGATTATTTTCCATCCCAAATTGTGTTGAACGGTGTCGTGCAAACTCATCAATTTCAGTAAATGAATCTGGGTCAACCAACATTTCAATACGCTCACGGGCAGTGTTCTTGCCCTTGGCATGCTGCTTCTCAACGGCGCGTGCCGAGCCAGCGTGTACCGCTTCCTCAACTCGCGCACGCAGATCTTCGATTTTCCCGGCAGTTGTATGCAGATCACGGCTCATACCCCTACGGTACATGTCATGGGCATTGAAATGCTAAGAGGGGCACTTGATAGGTCACTTATCAACTCTTTGGTTACGCAGTACTGGCGAGTAAGCGTGGTTGATGTCACCGCCTCTACACAAACCGATCTCGCCGCTTTAGCGCGAAGTGGAAAAGCTAAACCTGGCGATGTGATTGCCGCCAATTATCAAAGTGCGGGGCGCGGAAGATTATCCAGAACATTTGAAGCTCCAAAAAACTCTGCACTTCTATTTTCTTTCTATATTCAACCGAAAAGAAATAAAGAAGATTGGGGATGGATTGCATTAATTGCTGGTGCATCCGTTGCACAAGCGCTACACACAGTTAAGGCAAGTATTAAATGGCCCAATGATATTTTGGTGAATGAGAAAAAGATTTCTGGATTGATTGCAGAAATAGTTGATGATGGAGTTGTCATTGGAATTGGAATAAATGTTGGGATGACTGTGGAAGAACTTCCTGTGCCAACTGCCACATCTCTGGCAATAGAAGGTGTGCGTGACACAAATAGAAATGAGATTTTGGCAAAAGTTTTAGCTTTATTTGAATCCAACTTCACCGCTTGGGATGAGGGAGATAATGCAGTAGCTGAGCTCTACACATCGCTGAACTCCACCCTTGGGACCAAAGTCCAGATTCATTATCCGAACGATGAAATTGAAAAAGGCCTGGCCGTGGCAATCTCACCCCGAGGAGAGTTGATTTTAGATTCAGGTAGCCATGTTCAAG
>CALBFE010000043.1 GCA_937888825.1 uncultured Actinomycetes bacterium
TTGGACATCCAATCTTGCCTGTCTACATGGCTAAAGCTGGTGGATTCTTCTTCGTAGTATTTGGAATCACCGCATTCATATCAGCCGTTGCCTCCATTAACCCGATCTGGCTCTATGGTCCATACACTCCTGGACAAATTTCAGCAGGTTCGCAACCTGACTGGTACATGGGCTGGCTCGATGGTCTTGTGCGAATGGCTCCCCCATTAGAAACTCACGCATTCGGTCACACCATTTCCTGGAATATTTTAATTCCAGCAGTAATTGTTCCTGGAATTATCTTCACAGGTATGGCGCTCTATCCATTCATTGAAAGTTGGATTACTGGCGACAAGCGTGAACATCACTTACTAGATCGTCCACGCAATGTGCCAAACCGCACCGCACTTGGTGTCATGTCTATTACTTTCGTGATGATTTCACTTATCAATGGTGGTAACGACATCATTGCGACGAATTTTGATCTATCGATTAACCAAATCATGTGGTTCTCTCGCATAGGAATCTTCATTCTTCCACCGCTAGCTTTCATCATCACAAAGCGTCTGTGTTTGTCATTGCAACGTGCTGATCGCGAACTTCTCCTTCACGGAGCAGAGACTGGTCGCCTACTTCGCTTGCCACATGGTGAGTTCGTAGAAGTTCACGCGCCTATCTCTCCAGAGAAGGCTTACCTACTGCAATCTCACGAGCAGCTAGTGCCGCTTGAGATTGAGGATGTTGATGCTCGTGGTGTTCGCAGACCAGGTGCAATAAAGAACAAGATTCAACGCCGTCTGAGCAAGGCGCATGCAGTCTCTGTTCCTAAGGTAACTGAGCAAGAATTAAAGGAGATCGAAAACCACTAGTTGGTTCTACGTATTACAAGCCAAACACCCAGGGCGGTAATTCCTATTCCAAGGAAGCCTTGGGTGTTTACTTTTTCCCCAAATAAAACATAGGCCTCAAGGGCTGTTGCTGGTGGAACTAGATAAAACAGCGAAGAAACCGATGCGGCGCTGCCGTTGTTGAGTAATCGAAGCAAAAGAAGAACTGCGCCCACAGATAAGGCAAAAATTAGCCAGATCATTGCGCCAGCAAACTTAGGCGTGAGATCTATACGTGTTCCACCCGTTGCAATAGCTGCGATGCCAAGGACTAGGCCTGCTGCCAGGTATTGATAGGCAGTTCCAGCCAGCATTGGAATGCCAGAGCCAAACTTCTTTTGCATCAGGGTTGCCGTGGTGCTTCCCAGGAGTGCAACAAAGACTGCGGCAATTCCAACTGTGGAGACTGAACTATCAAAGCTCGGACCTAGAACTAATACAACACCAATCAATCCTGTTACTAATCCTGCAAACTGGCTCCAGCGCAGCTTCTCACCTAGAACTTTCACAGCCAAGATTGAAACAAAGACTGGTTGCAAACTAGTAATTACTGCTGCCACTCCAGCTGAGACACCTTTGGAGATTGCAAAGAAGACTCCCCCAAGATAAAACGCATGCAAGAACAATCCAATGAGTGCAGATTTACTTATTTCACTTCGAGACAGTGCAATCTGTGCGTGCATGAAGCGGGCTGCGATGAAGAGAATGCCAGCGGCAATAAATATGCGCACGGATAAGAAGATGAATGGATCTGCATAGGGGAGGCCGTACTTAGCTCCTACAAAGCCAGTGCTCCACAGGAAGACAAAAAGAAAGGGGGCTAAACGTGCAGTTTTCAACCTTCACACAACGCTTTAAGTTGCACCAAACTCTTAGCCATAAA
>CALBFE010000044.1 GCA_937888825.1 uncultured Actinomycetes bacterium
TTTATGGCTAAGAGTTTGGTGCAACTTAAAGCGTTGTGTGAAGGTTGAAAACTGCGCGTCTAGCACCCTATCTCTTTGTATTTCTATGGAGCACTGGCTTTGTTGGTGCTAAGTACGGCCTTCCCTATGCAGATCCATTTATATTCTTATCAGTCCGAATTTTTATAGCAGCTGTAATTCTCTTTCTAGCAGCACGCATCCTGAAAGTTCCTTTGGCACTCACTCGAGGAGATATTGGTAAATCATCACTTATTGGTTTTTTCCTCCATGCCTGTTATCTAGGGGGAGTCTTCTTCGCAATTTCCAAAGGGGTGTCTGCAGGAGTTGCAGCGGTTATCACTAGTTTGCAACCAGTGTTTGTATCTATTTTGGCAGTTAAAGTCCTGGGAGAGAAACTTCGGTGGAGTCAGTTTGCAGGCTTAGTAACAGGATTGATCGGTGTTGTATTAGTTCTAGGTCCTACTTTTGATAGCTCGGTATCCAAGATTGGAATTGCTGGTGTTTTCCTTGCCTTATTAGGCAGTACTACAGCAACGCTGATGCAAAAGAAGTTTGGTGCAGATATTCCTATGGTGGTTGGAACGGCTTATCAATACATAGCCGCTGGCGCCGTCCTTGGTATTGCAGCCATTGCAACTGGTGGCACACGCATCGATTTCACACCTAAGTTTGCTGGCGCAATGATCTGGTTGATTCTTGCCTTATCTGTCGGCGCCGTGCTTCTTTTGCTGCGCCTTCTCAATAGCGGTAGTGCAGCCTCGGTTTCTTCCTTGTTTTATCTTGTTCCACCAGCAACGGCCCTTGAGGCATACATTCTCTTCGGAGAAAAAGTAAACACCCAAGGCTTCCTTGGAATAGGAATTACCGCCCTGGGTGTTTGGCTTGTAATACGTAGAACCAACTAGTGGTTTTCGATCTCCTTTAATTCTTGCTCAGTTACCTTAGGAACAGAGACTGCATGCGCCTTGCTCAGACGGCGTTGAATCTTGTTCTTTATTGCACCTGGTCTGCGAACACCACGAGCATCAACATCCTCAATCTCAAGCGGCACTAGCTGCTCGTGAGATTGCAGTAGGTAAGCCTTCTCTGGAGAGATAGGCGCGTGAACTTCTACGAACTCACCATGTGGCAAGCGAAGTAGGCGACCAGTCTCTGCTCCGTGAAGGAGAAGTTCGCGATCAGCACGTTGCAATGACAAACACAGACGCTTTGTGATGATGAAAGCTAGCGGTGGAAGAATGAAGATTCCTATGCGAGAGAACCACATGATTTGGTTAATCGATAGATCAAAATTCGTTGCAATAATGTCATTTCCACCATTGATAAGTGAAATCATCACGAACGTAATTGACATGACGCCAAGTGCGGTGCGGTTTGGCACATTGCGTGGTCGATCTAGTAAGTGATGCTCACGCTTATCTCCAGTAATCCAACTTTCGATAAATGGATAGAGCGCCATTCCTGTGAAGATGATTCCTGGAACGATTACTGCTGGAAGCAAAATATTCCATGAGATCGTGTGACCGAAAGCGTGTGTTTCTAATGGGGGAGCCATACGTACTAATCCATCTAGCCATCCCATGTACCAGTCAGGTTGTGAACCTGCCGAAATCTGTCCTGGCGTATAAGGCCCATAAAGCCAGATCGGGTTAATGGATGCAACAGCTGATATGAATGCGGTGATTCCAAATACAACGAAGAAGAATCCACCAGCTTTAGCCATGTAGACAGGCAAGATTGGATGTCCAA
>CALBFE010000045.1 GCA_937888825.1 uncultured Actinomycetes bacterium
CACAAGCAATTGTTTCTTTCAAGGGCAGCAAGATCGATGGAAAGACCACTCTTGCTGAACTTAAGGATGCAAAGCTAGGTGCAGCAGTTGGCACAACATCACTTGATGCAATCGAAAACCAGATTGGTTCAAAGCCACAGGTATTTAACGATAACGCTGCAGGTGTTTCAGCACTTAAGAACAAGCAGATTGATGGTTTGGTAGTCGATCTACCAACAGCCTTCTATTTATCAGGTGTTGAAGTTCCAAACGGAATCATCGTCGGCCAGTTGCCTTCAACTGGTTCAGGTGATCAATTTGGTCTCTTGCTAACCAAGGGCAGTGCATTAACTTCTTGCGTTTCAGGCGCAGTTGATGCAATCACTGCTGATGGCACATTGGCAGCCATTACAGATAAGTGGCTTGCAACAGATGCTGGCGCGCCAGCATTGAAGCCATAAGCGTAAAAGAGAAGTAAACACGGTAGTTTGGCGACCATGTCAGAGCGAATTAACTCTGCTTGGTCGCCAAGCTCACGTGAGATTCAAAGACGTGGTGAACGAAAGCGAATAAGTAGACGGCAAGCAGCTATTGCCGCAGTTTCAACCACAGTTGTTCTTGGCACATTGCTCATCATTCTTGTTACATCCCCAGGCTGGGAAATAGTTAAAAATACCTTCTTTGATATTGATTATGGCCGAGAAGTTTTCCCAACAGTTATCGCAGGATTGTGGATCAACTTACAGCTGACCTTTATTGGGGGAGCAGCAATTGGCGTTATTGCGCTAGGCCTTGCGCTCCTTCGCACAACTAAATCTCCAGCCCTAACTCCCTTTAGATTTCTAGCAACTGCATACGTTGATATTTTTCGAGGGGCACCTCTGATCTTGATTATTTTGTTGGTGGGCTTTGGTGTTCCAGCACTTCAGTTAAAGGGAATTTCAAGCAATGTTATTTTCTTGGGCACCGTTGCAGTTGTTCTCACATACTCTGCATACGTTGCCGAAGTTATCCGAAGTGGAATTCTTTCAATTCACCCAAGTCAGCGAGCAGCTGCTCGCTCATTAGGTTTAACTTCAGGACAGACCATGCGTTATGTGGTCTTGCCACAAGCAATTAGGCGCGTTGTCCCGCCACTTCTTAATGACTTTGTTTCACTTCTCAAAGACACAGGTTTAGTTTCAATTCTGGGTGTGACAGATGCCGTTCGTGCAGCGCAGATTAATGCCTCTCGAACCTTTAATTACACCCCTTACGTAGTAGCTGCAGTCTTGTTCTTGCTCATCACGATTCCAATGACCCGCTACACAGATCGCGCCATTAGGCAGCGCACCAATGCTCAAAGTTCAGAAGGTGCTATCTGATGGCTAACGTCCTAGAACTGAGCAAAATCCGTAAATCTTTTGGAACCGAGCTTGTATTAAACGATCTTTCGCTCTCAGTTCCTGAGCACACTGCCACAGTATTAATTGGTGCTTCAGGTTCAGGTAAGTCAACGCTGCTGCGTTGTATTAACTTGCTTGAATCAATTGATGATGGACAGATATTTCTTGATGGTGAAGAGATTTCAGATCCACTCATCAACGTTGATGAAGTGCGGCGCAAACTAGGAATGGTTTTCCAATCCTTCAATCTCTTTCCCCACAAGACTGTTCTTGAAAACATCACTCTTGCTCCCATAAAGGTGCAAGGAAAGAGCAAAGAGGAAGCAATCACGGCAACCCTTGCACTTCTTAAGCGCTTTGATTTAGCAGATAAGGCCGATCAATATCCAGATCGCTTAAGTGGAGGACAGCAACAGCGAGTTGCAATCATTCGCTCACTTGCACTTAACCCACGTCTGCTATTGCTCGATGAAATTACATCTGCCCTTGATCCAGTTTTGGTTAATGAGGTGTTGAGTATCGTGCGTGATTTAAAGTCCGATGGAATGACAATGGTCCTTGCAACCCATGAAATGGGCTTTGCAACACAAGTGGCAGATGAAGTCTGTTTCTTAGAATCTGGAAATATCCTGGAGCGAGGTTCGGCCCAGGATGTTTTGCATGCACCAAAGAACCCAAAGACTCAAGAGTTCTTAAAGCGCGTGCACCAAGCTGGGCGCTTGTAGCTGATTTGACCATACCCCCCGGGGTATGCTACTTTTTCTCCCTCAGCGGCTATTTAGGGAGAAATGAAGATGTGTTCACCTGCTACATGCTCAGTCTGTAAGAAAATCACATGGTCAGGGTGTGGCCAACATATAGAAGAAGCGCTAGCTGGCGTTCCAGAAGCAAATCGTTGCAAGTGCTAATTTAAATGTCGCGAATCGTCATACTTGGTGCCGGAATTGCTGGCCATACCGCAGCACTTCATGCAAAGCGTCTTCTGGGAAAGAACAACCAGATTGTTGTAATTTCACCAAATTCGAATTACAACTGGATTCCATCCAATATTTGGGTAGGTGTTGGCAAGATGCAAAAGGAACAAGTTTTATTCCCTCTAGCGCCTGTTTACAAGCGCAAGGGAATTGAATTCCACCAGGCTCTGGCTAAGAGTATTTATCCAGAAGGCGATGCAACAACAGCTGCACCTTTTGTAGAGGTTTTATACACCGATCCAACCAAGGCAAGTGAAATTGGAAGAATCGAATACGACTTCCTAATCAACGCCACTGGACCAAGACTCAACTTTGCTGCAACAGAGGGTCTTGGACCTGAGGGGCACACGGTTTCTGTGTGCACAGCTGGACACGCTGTTGATGCAGCCGAGGCTTTACAAAAAATCATTGCACGAATGAAGGCTGGAGAGAAACAAACTCTTGCGATCGGTGTTGGACATGGAACATGTACTTGTGAAGGTGCTGCATTCGAGTACACATTCAATGTGGACCACGAGCTACGTATGGCGGGCGTGCGCAATATGGCTGATCTTGTGTACATCACCAATGAGTATGAATTAGGTGACTTCGGTGTTGGAGGAATGGTCTTTACCCAAAGAGGTTTCCAAACAACAAGTAAGTTGTGGACTGAATCTTTGTTCCGTGAACGTGGGGTCCGAGCAATTCTCGGCGCTCACGTTGAAAAAGTCGAAGCAGGTAAGGTTTTTTACGAGCAAGTTAATGGCACTAAAGATGTACTGGCCTTTGATTTTGCAATGCTTTTGCCTCCATTTAGAGGTGTAGATCTCCAGGCATTTAACAAGGCGGGCGAGGATATTTCTTCGGAAATCTTTGCTCCAAGCGGTTTCATGAAGGTTGATGCAGATTACTCAGGAAAGCCATATGAAGAGTGGAAAGCATCGGATTGGCCGAGCACATATCGCAATCCAATTTATCCAAATATTTTTGCGGTTGGAATTGCATTTGCGCCACCACATCAAATTTCTAAACCTCGTAAATCTCCAAATGGAACTCTGATCGCACCATCACCACCACGTACAGGAATGCCATCTGGAATTATGGGAAAGCTCGCAATTCTTACAATTAAGGAATTGTTGAACAAGGGGCCACAAGCGGAGGCGCACTCAGCATCAATGGCAAAGATGGGCGCTGCATGTGTAGCCTCCTCTGGCTCTGGATTAACTCAAGGATCAGCTGCCGCAATGACAATGTTTCCAATTGTTCCCGACTATGAGAAGTACCCAAATACTGGTCGTAGTTTGAAAGATACTTACGGCGAGATTGGACTAAGCGGACACTGGATCAAGCTTCTACTTCATTACATGTTCATTTACAAAGCCAAGGGTCGTCCTGGCTGGCAGTTCATTCCGGAATAAAGAGGAGCAAATAATGGAAAATCCAAATGATTCAATTGCACATGCACCACTTCCAACGGAGAAGACTCTTCGCTTCCGCAAGAATTTACTAATCCAGCTTTGGCGCTTCGCAGCAATTAACTTCAAAATGCTCAACATGATTCGTAAAGGTCACCACCAAAAGGGGTAATTATGGCAACCAAAAAAATCGCACATGTCCTATCTGATGAAGAGCAGATTGCAGCAATAGCAAAGCGGATTAAGCGCGCCCAAGGGCAATTAGGCGCTGTGGCTCGCATGCTTGAAGAAGGTCGAAACTGTGAAGAGATCGTGACGCAAATGTCAGCAGTCTCAAAGGCGGTAAATACAGCAGCATTTACCTTGATTTCAGCGAGCCTCAAAGAGTGCATTGTTGAAGGCAAGAACAACTCTGATGCGGTAACCGCTCAGCTACAAAAACTATTTTTAAGTCTGGCATAGAGGGGGATTAGGAAATGAAAAAATTACTTGCGTTGATGGCGTCAGTATTGCTTTTGGCAGGCTGCTCTACAAGTTCAGGAGCTTTTGATCTCGGGGTTAACGAATTCTCGACCAAGGTAGCAGAGACCGGAGTTATCACTTTGGATGTTCGAACTCCAGGTGAGTACATGGGTGGATTCATTCAAGGTGCCCAGAACATCGATTTTCAGAGTGGTAACTTTGAAAATGAGATTGCATCTCTTGATAAGAACGCAACATATGCCGTTTACTGTCGTAGCGGAAACCGTTCAGGCCAGGCAGTAAAAGTGATGCATGATGCGGGCTTCCATAATGTGTACAACCTCAATGGTGGAGTTATTGATTGGACTAATGCTGGACTGCCTTTGGTGACCAACTAATGCGTGTAATCATAATTGGTGGCGTCGCAGGCGGCATGTCAGCTGCCACACGTTTGCGTCGCTTAGATGCAGATGCGCAAATTATCGTTCTTGAAAAAAGTGGACATGTTTCATATGCCAACTGCGGTTTGCCATATTACGTAGGCGGAGTGATTGAGGACGAAAGTTCACTTTTGCTTCAAACACCTAAATCATTACATGCTCGCTTTCGTCTAGACGTGCGAGTGGATACTGAAGTGCTAGCGATTAATCCAAGTAAGAAGACAATGACAATTAAGAACCTTAATAGCAATGAAACTTATGAACTCGATTATGACAAGCTAATCCTTAGCCCTGGTGCTGCACCAGTTGTTCCGCCCATCCCTGGAATTGAACGTGGAATGACACTTCGAACAGTTGAGGATGTTGAAAAAATTGCAGCACATGTTGGCGCAAAGCCAAAGAGCGCTGTGGTTATTGGTGGGGGATTCATCGGCGTTGAAATTGCTGAAAATCTCATCCATAAAGGAATTCTGACCGCACTCGTCGAAGCGACTGATCAAGTACTAATGCCACTTGATCCAGAACTTGCAACTTTAGTTTCTAAAGAAATGATCAAGCAAGGTGTTCATCTCTATTTAGGCACAAGCGTTGTTAGTATCGGAGCAGACAGCGTTGAGCTTTCAAATGGAGAAGTTCTACCGGCCGAGATTGTTATTTTGGCCATTGGAGTCCGACCAGAGATTGGCCTAGCTAAAGCAGCCGGGCTTGAGATCGGAACTCGTAACGGAATCAAAGTTGATGATTTCAACCGAACAAGCAATCTAGATATATATGCCGTTGGTGATGCGGCGGAAAAGACCGATGCGTTGGATGGCAATGCAACTCTTGTTCCTCTAGCCAATTTGGCTAATCGTCATGGTCGCGTGGTTGCGGATCACATCTGTGGTTTAACGGTTCGTCCAGTAAAAACAATTGGAACAGCGATCGTGAAGGTGTTTGATTTAATGATCGCGACGACGGGTTGGAATGAAAAGCGGCTTAAGGCAGCTAATCGACCTCACCAAGCAATTCATATTCATCCAAATTCACATGCTGGTTACTATCCAGATGCGAAGCAAATGACTCTGAAGTTAATCTTTGATCCAAAGACAGGCGAGATTCTTGGTGCACAAGGTGTTGGCATTGAAGGTGTAGATAAACGAATCGACGTCATTGCAACTGCAATGCGCGGGGGAATTACCGCTCCAGAGCTTGCAGATCTTGAGCTTGCATATGCACCACCATATAGTTCGGCAAAAGACCCAGTAAATATGCTGGGCTATGTCGCAGAAAATATCGTTTCTGGTTTAGTACAAGTAGCCCAGTGGGATCAGATCGATGAATATATCGATAATGGTTACACCCTCATTGATGTTCGCAGTATTAGTGAGTGTGGCCGTGGGATGATTCCTGGCGCAGTTAACATCCCCGTCGATGAAATTCGCGAACGCCAATCTGAAATCACAAATAAGAACGTGCTCGTGAACTGCCAAGTGGGCCAGCGCGGTCACACCGCTTCCATGTTGCTTAAAGAACTAGGTTTTAATCCAGTAAATCTCGATGGTGGGTATCTGACATGGATAAATTCACCAGCAGCAACCCCAGTACTCGTGACTAATTAGAAGAGGAATATAAATATGTGCAGCAGGACTACATGCCGTAAGTGTTCAAAGCCAACCTGGTCAGGTTGCGGTGAACACATTGAGCAAGCATTGGCCGGGGTAGCTAAAAAAGATCGCTGCCAGGGCCATCAAAATGACCCAAAAGAGCCTGGCTTTTTCTCACGTCTCTTTAGCGCCAAAAAGTAGCCAAAAAACGGCAATTTATGCGTAAATGTAATCAATTCGTTACCTCATAGGCCTATCTGGAGACTGGTATGACCTCTAGGTTGAGAAAGTTACCAGGCCTTGACCCCTTCAAAACCTGATGACCTTTCGAAAGGCTCAACTCT
>CALBFE010000046.1 GCA_937888825.1 uncultured Actinomycetes bacterium
TACATATGAGACATGGTCTAAGCGCATGGGTAAATCTAACCCTATGAAAAGGGGTACTCATTACCATCCACCCGCCTACGGCGGGCGTATCTGGGCATAGAAATGGGGGTTGGGGACAACTCTGCAGGGGTGTCGGTTGGTAGTGAAAAGCTCCAGACAAAGAACGAGACCGCCACTGGTTTTCACCTGTAGCGGTCTCCCTTACCCCTTACCGATTATGGCCGGGGATTACAAGAGAGAAGGTACACCATGAATGAAGTCAACTGGTCTAGGAAGATGTCACACAGCGCTATCACATCCTCATCATTGACAAATAATTGTGTGGCGCATAATCTATGACTAGAAAAATACGTTTTACAAGAGATGCACGAAAACACAAGATTGGTCAGGCACGCGCTTTGTTCGTTATTGAAAACAATGAACCGAAGCAAAAGCCAGGTTTATTCAAAAACGAGAAGAAGTTAACTTGGGTTGGAACTGATGACCGAGGGTTGGAACTCGAAGTCATTGGTATCGACGATGAATATGAAATTTTCATCATTCATGTAATGCCTACGGTTTTCATTAAGAGAGGACGAGATGAGTACTAAAGTAAAGAGTGCCGTAAAAAAGAAGATAACAAAGCCAAAAACAAAGTATGTGCTTGGTCCCGATATAGATCTTGATGTAGAAGTTGTCCTGGATAAGCGTGGCAGAAGAATTACTGAAGCACGTGCTCAGCAGATTGCTCGTCAGATCCTTCGCGAGGTCGCTGCAGGTCGGCCATCTCTGACTGGTACTGGAAAAGTATCTCCTGAAGTTAAGGCACGCGTGCCACAGGGTATGAAGGACAAGTTAGATCGTGAAGCAAAGAAACTTGGTGTGACACCATCGGCTTTAATACGTCAGGCGCTTGAAGAGTATCTTTACGACTAATTAAGTTTTTAGCTATCTAGCCAACACACACATCAGCGCTTCCACCGTCAGCAACGGCGCAGCGTTATGGCCCAAATTAACCCTTGCCTCCATGATGGCGCCTATTTTGTTAATTGTTGCTTGTGGCTTGTTGTTAGCGGCATAGGTATTAATCTCGTTTTCAAGTTCTTTATTAATTAGGCCATCATTACTTCCTGCCTGCACCATCATGACATCACGGTAGAAAGTGGCAATATCTAAAAGTGCCGCGTCCAGTCCATCTCGAACCATTCGTGTGCTGCGAGTCTTTTGTTCTTTCTCTAACTCCTTTATTGCTTTACTTCCCCCACTTGCCATGCCCCGACCCGTGGCACCTTTGCCATAGGCAAGTGATAGATCATCAATCTCTTTTTCATTTCTCTCTTCCGCTGCGCTGTTTGCCTGCTCAGTTGCTAGATCAACCAGCGCTTGCGCTGCAGCAAAAGCAGAAGAGATTCCTTTTAAAGAAAGTGGCAGAGCCATGATCGTGGTGCGGGTGTTGCGCACCGATTCATTGTTAGCTAAATATCTCGCTCGGCCAATATGTCCTTGGCTGACCCGTGCTGCAAAATCTGCCATTGCTGGGCTGATTCCATCGCGCTTTTGGAGAACTTGTGCAACGGCTGCATTCGACGGTGTGACAAGTTGTAGGTGGCGGCAACGGCTACGAATAGTTGGCAAGACATCATGCAGCGTTGGCGCACAGAGCAACCACACAGTTCTATTTCCTGGCTCTTCAATGGCCTTAAGTAACGCATTAGCTGCAGACTCTGTAAGTCTGTCTGCATCCTCCATTACAACCACGCGCCAACCGCCCATAGATGGTGCCCAGGCAACTCGTGTAAGCAGCTCTCTTACTTCATCAATCTTGATTGATAGACCTTCAGTTCTGATAATTTCAACATCTGGATGTGCTCCATTTGCAGCAGATTTGCATTGATTGCAATCACCGCAACCATCCTTTGGGCAGATCAGCGCTTGGGCAAAAGCAACAGCAGCAGAAGATCTACCTGATCCTGGTGGGCCAGTGAAGACCCAGGCGTGGGTCATCTCTTGTGATTCTGTGCCACTTCGTGTGGCAGCAACGGCTGACTTGATGATCTCAACTACGTGTTCTTGTCCTACAAGATTCTCAAAAACACTCACTTCTTAACTTTTGCTTTCTTTTTAGGCTTAGCTTTGTTCACAGCCTTAGTTGCACCAGCGCTAG
>CALBFE010000047.1 GCA_937888825.1 uncultured Actinomycetes bacterium
GATAACGCGAATACTGCGGTGGGCCAAAGAGTTCACTAGGGTAATCACCTCGGTGGTGCTTCTTCCAAGTCGGCTGAGTTCGGTAACAAGCAATGTATCGCCATCATTTAGCATACTACGCCTGTTCTAAAATGAAGTGCAACACCTTACAATGTTTGTTGAGAAAACAGGCAAAGAAAGGCGTTGCGAATGAGAAAGTACCACCAATTAACAATAGAAGAAAGAGAAAAGATAGCGATGTTAAGGCAATCGAAGCCATCATTAGCGAAGATTGCCATAGCCACAAATCGCTCGAAGTCAACAATCTCAAGAGAGCTGCGGCGCAATCAGTCTCCACCTGGAGAATATTGGCCAGATACCGCGCAATCATTGGCTTCGGCGAGGCGAGAGCGCGTTTGCAGGCTAGATAGAGATGAAGACCTGAGGAATTGCGTGATAACCAAACTATGCTGCCATTATTGGTCTCCAGAGGCAATTGCTGGTTGGCTTTCCCATCAACAAAACGAAATCAGATCCATTAGCCATGAAAGCATTTATGCCTGGATTTACCAGAAGTCGCAAAAAAAGGATAAGCTGTGGAAATTTCTAGCACGCCATAAGGCTAAGCGGGGGCTTCGTAAGAGCAAAGGCGCGGGAACAGCCAGAATTCCTAATCGCGTATCGATTCATGAGCGGCCAAAAGTCATTGATAATAAAAAAGAATTTGGCCACTGGGAGGGCGATTTGATGAGCTTTATGAAAAACTCCCAGCACATTTTAGTGCTAAGAGAACGCATTTCAATGTTCACTCTGTCCGTGGTGTTGCTAGGCAAGAAGGCAGAATCGACAGCACGTAAGCTTATCGAGCTAATGAAAACTCTTCCAGCCCTGGCCCGCAAGAGTCTCACCATAGATAATGGAGGTGAATTTGCTGCCCATATTATGTGGATGGAAGAGTTAGGTATACCATCGTATTTTTGTGATGCCTATGCATCGTGGCAAAAGGGTGGAGTTGAAAATACCAACGGCAGGTTGCGCCGTGACATGCCAAGAAACACTAATGTTCAGCAGCTTACAGAGGAGGACTTTGATGAGAATATTTTAAATTACAATACGACACCGCGAAAAGCACTTGGGTGGCTAACACCGCTGGAGATTTTTAATAGAAATTTAGATCGTGTTGCACTTCGCGCTTGAATGTGGCTCTTTGTGATCCTTGTCAGTGGTGTTTCGCACAGCCTGAACGGCAAGCAGCAAAGTGTCTACCAGCATGTCTTGCAATTTTAGCGTCTGGCAGACAATGAAGGCTATCAAATGCAAATAGCGATCTTCCACTGCTCGACGAGAAATCTGGTGGA
>CALBFE010000048.1 GCA_937888825.1 uncultured Actinomycetes bacterium
CCGCCTCGATCATGACCAATAACTAGAACTCCTCTATTGGCATCACTCTTTAGTGTTGTTGGCTTAGTTCTAGTTTCGAAAGCCTTGGCAGAGACTTTAATTTCATCCAACCACTGATCAGACTCATCTGGAAGCATCGGTTCATCGAATTGAACATTTAAATGCACTGGACCATTTCGCAAACTATCAAAAGGCAGATCCATCGGAAATACTGGTCCGTCGATATCTGCAAAGTAGCGAACTGCTTTTCCATAAATTCTTGCTTGTTCGGTCGTTTGATTTGCACCAGTTTTGCGCAAGATGGCAGGGCGATCAGCAGTTAAAACTAATAGTGGAGCATTGGTGTGGCTGGCCTCTAGTACTGCTGGGTGGTAATTAGCAACTGCCGTTCCACTTGTGCAAACAATGGGAACCGGGCGACCTGTTGCTTTAATGATTCCTAATGCAAAGAAAGCTGCTGTGCGCTCATCAATTCGCACGTGCAACTTAATTAATCCACGCTTTGATGCAGCAAAGAATGCAAGTGAAAGTGGTGCATTTCTTGATCCTGGAGATACAACTACGTCGGTGATTCCCGCTTCAATTATCTGGCGAACCATCACGCGCGCAAGGCTGGTTGAGTTGTTCATCCCAGTAGCGCCGCTGTTCTCATGATTCGATTCTTCCACCAATCAAAGCGATCAGCTGACACTGCTAGCCCATCAAAGTTGGGCTCAAAGCGCTGGATCTGCATTTTTCCATCAACAATTGGAATCTCTGCAACGTTCTTTGCTAGCAGTGAGCCTGTGCCAAGGCCGCAGTCATAAATCATCTCTTCAAAGGAGGCGGCCAGAGTTAGTCCGTAATTGATACCCACCGCACTTTCAAGAGCGCTTGAAACAACGACTGGTAATTTATGGTGAGCAGCTAAAGCGTGTGCATTTCTTATTCCACCGAGTGGTTGAACTTTTAGCATCACAATATCTATCGCACCATCTAAATCTAATTCGAATGGGTTTTCACTCTTACGAAGTACTTCATCACCAACGATTTTTACATCTACTCGTGATTTTAATTCACGAAGTTCTGCCACTGTGGCACATGGCTGTTCTACGTATTCAATTTCTCCGCAGCTCTCTAAGAACTTTGCTGCCTGATCCACGCTCCACAAACCATTTACGTCAATGCGAATCTTGGACTGCGGGCTTAATTTTCTTACTGTTGCAATTCTTTCTAAATCTTCTTTCTCATTTGTTCCAACTTTAATCTTTACTGTTGTGCAACCAGGAAATCCTGCAAGAACATCAGCAATCTCACTTTGGCTATTTAGCGCAGGCATCGTTGCATTTACGCCTATTGAGCTGCGATAAAGCGTTGGTGGTGCTTGTGTTGCAGCCTCTATTGCACAGGCTAACCAGTGTGAAGATTCTTCATCTGAGTATTCAAGAAAAGGTGAAAACTCTGCCCAACCTTGTGGGCCTTCAAAGAAAGCAACTTCACGGTGATTGATTCCACGAAAATTGGTCTTCATGGGAAGGCTAATGACTCTTAAAGAGTCGAGAATCAAATCAAGCATCGTTTAGGGGCGCTTTGGAAATTTCCCGAAATCAGGATCTCGTTTTTCCATATATGCATCGCGTCCTTCTTGACCTTCTTCAGTCATATAGA
>CALBFE010000049.1 GCA_937888825.1 uncultured Actinomycetes bacterium
TGCTGACTTTTCTACCTACATCGACACATCCTGGGTTACCCGCCTTCGCACAAACCAAATAGAAATCTCTTCTTGCCCACCTACGGTGCAAGAGGTGTGGGAACTGTGTTTGAAAGTAAAACATTTAACTGATGGTGCATTTGATCCTTGGGCAGTTGAAGGTGGCTTTGATCCATCAGGGTTAGTTAAAGGGTGGGCGGCAGATAAGTGCGCAGATATGTTGGTTGCATCAGGGGCGCAGCACGTGCAAGTAAATGCTGCAGGTGATTTAGCGCTGCGTGGCGGCTACTTCGATGGCTTTGTTAAGCCATGGAGGATTGGGGTTGTTAATCCCGAAAACAAAAACGAAATAGTGCAAACCTTTGAGATTACCGATGGTGCAATTGCAACATCAGGAACATATGAGCGCGGAGCACACATTAAGGATCCTTACACCGGCATGATTGCAATTGGGGCAGCCTCTGCAACTGTGGTTGGCCCTTCCGGTTGGCTCTGTGATGGCCTGGCAACGGCGCTGGTGGTGGCGGGCGCGGATGGGGCTAAGTTCTTTGCCCAGCCTGAATTAGTGGGTTATCAGCTCTTTGTTATTGATCGACATGAAAATAGTGCGTGGAGCATCTAAAGTGACCTCTGTGAAAAAGCGTCTTTCCTTATTTACAGCCATTCTTTTTGGTTTTGTTGCTTTGGGGCTCTCTCCTGCGTATGCAGTTGATGAGCGCGTCATTGATGTTGTTGCAGTGACATGGGCTGGGGCTGGGGCACCTGCTGGTGATGTCAATGTAGTTGCTAAGGTTATTGATAGTGATGTTAATGCTGACTGGAAAAAGTTCACCACTCTCTATGGTGATACTAAAGATCGCACAGTCTCATTTGTGAGTGGCAAAGTATTAACTGAGCCAATCTCTTTGGTATCTAAGATGGCTTGTTCTGGCTTTGCTGCATCAGAGTTTCTTTCATCCATTCGACCTGAGGCATATAAACGCTTGGGTATTAGTGATTACTCCAAGCGCTATTTAGTTGTTGTTGCACCTAAAGCAGGTTGTGTGTGGTCAGGTAGAGCACCATTAGGTGGTCCTAAGAGTGTTTCAGGAGTTCTAGTTCTTCATGATTCAGCTTCTAGCTATGTCATCACCCATGAACTTGGGCATACCTTTGGTTTAGGACACAGTAATTTCTTGCGCTGCGATAACGCAGCAAATGATGGTGCATGGTCTGATATCTGCAAAGCAGTTGAATACGGTGGCACCATCGATGTGATGGGAAATATTGATACAACTTCACCGCTCAATACTTATCATCAATGGCGTATGGGCTATTTAGATGATTCACAGATTAAACAAGTCTGGCAATCAGAGGTTGTAAATCTTGCACCCAGTGATTTTGCAAATGGCATTAGAGCTATCTACATACGAGATGGTAAAGCTGCCTACTGGATCGAATATCGCAGAAAGCTAGATGGCGTTGGCTATAAGCCAGGGCTTGCTATCTATCGCCTTGATCCACCACC
>CALBFE010000050.1 GCA_937888825.1 uncultured Actinomycetes bacterium
AAGAAGGCAGCAGCTAAGAAGGCTGCTCCAAAGAAGCGCCGCAAGAAGGCAGCAGCTAAGAAAGCTGCTCCAAAGCGTCGTAAGAAGAAGGCAGCAGCAGCTGCTGCTCCAAAGAAGCGCCGTCGCAAGAAGGCAGCTAAGAAGTAATTAGCAATTAAAAAAACCCGCCACTTTATGTGGCGGGTTTTTTTATGCAATTTTATTGATTATTCATTACTTCCATCTTTGCGAAGTGACTCTTCCACCCGAGCAAAAATCGTTGCTATTACTTCTAGATCAGCCTTTGATAAATGATCAACGAATCGGGAGCGCACACTCTCCACATGATCTGGGGCCGCAGCCACAATCGCTTTCCAGCCCTTGGTTGTCATCACAGCAAAGTAGCCACGTTTATCTGATGGGCATGCCTCGCGCTTTACCCAACCAGCCTTCTCCATCACTTTCATTCGATGCGATAAGCGCGAGCGCGATAGCAAGGCAATATCGGCTAGCTCACTCATTCGCATTTTTCGATCAGGGGCATCACTGAGTTGAGCCAAGATTTCATAATCTGAAATTGATAAATCATGAGCATCTAAATCAGTATCTAGCGCCTCTAATAAGCGACGGCTGGTGATGATGTAACGGCGCCAGGCCTTCATTTCGGCAGCATTGAGCCATCGTGGTGCGGTAGCGTTTTCACCTGCCATAGTTTTAAGTCTACGCTAACAGTTGAAGCTTCAACTACTTTTAATTTCTAGAAAGGTGAACCATTGAGTACGGGTTTCTCCTTTGATATTAAAGCCAGCAAAGCAGGCTCTCTGGCCCGCGTTGGAACTATCACCACTCCCCACGGTGTGATCCAAACCCCAGCTTTTATTCCGGTTGGAACAAAGGCCACCGTTAAATCTGTTCTGCCAGAGGCGATGGCAGATCTTGGGGCACAAGCTCTCCTTGCAAATGCCTACCACCTCTATCTACAACCCGGCGCAGATCTCTTAGATGAGGCCGGGGGTCTTGGCCAGTTCATGAACTGGCCCGGTCCAACAATTACAGATTCTGGCGGCTTTCAAGTTCTATCCCTCGGTGTGGGATTTAAAAAAGTATTGGCGATGGATGCCCAAACATTTCGCCGAGATGACGTTATTGCAGATAACAAAGAACGTCTGGCCCATGTTGATGATGAAGGAGTGACTTTTAAATCCCACATAGATGGCTCGATGCACCGTTTCACCCCTGAAGTTTCAATGCAGGTCCAACATAAAATTGGGGCCGACATCATCTTTGCCTTCGATGAGTGCACGACTTTGCATAACACCCGCGGCTACCAAGAGCTGGCGATGGATAGAACTTTGGCCTGGGCCGTGCGATGTTTGGATGAACACAAGCGCTTAACCGAGGCGCGATCCACTAAGGCCTACCAAGCCCTTTTCGGAGTAATCCAAGGGGCTCAATATGAAGACTTACGCAAGAAAGCTGCCGGGGATTTAGGTGGCCTTGTTTCATCGGGGCAATCCTTTGATGGCTTTGGTATTGGTGGGGCCTTAGATAAAGAATCATTGGGAACAATCGTTTCCTGGGTCAATCAAGTACTGCCTGAAAACAAACCAAAGCATTTGCTAGGTATCGGCGCTCCTGAAGATCTCTTTGTTGGAGTTGAAAACGGCATAGATACATTTGATTGCGTATTAGCATCCAGAATTGCACGCACAAGTGCTGTGTATACGATGGAAGGGCGTTTTAACCTATCTAATAGCGCCTATAAGCGCGATTTCACGGCCATTGACGATGAATGTGACTGTTACACGTGTGCGCACTACACACGGGCTTATATGCACCATGTATTCCGCGGTAAAGAAATCATCGCTGCAACGCTAGCCACAATCCATAACGAGCGCTTTATTGTGCGCTTGGTTGATCAGATGCGACAGGCGTTATTGGATGGCAACTTTGCCGAAATGAAAGCTGATTTCATGGGCCGCTATAAACACCGCAGCGGCCAAGCCCGGGACTAACTCTTCTATCGCGAAATTACTTTAGGCAGGTTCCAATTGAACTTAATAGAGATTTCACGAACTGCCACAACAGCCAGGCCAGAGACCAGCGCCGTGATGGCCTCATTGATTCCAAGTGAAGTCATCGCAATATAGAAAATAGCTCCAGCTAGGGCGCTTGTTCCAATAGTTTCACGGTGCAGCAGAACAGGCTGGACTTGGCACAAAATATCTCTAAACAATCCCCCAGATACTGCGCCAACAATTGCCAATACCAGGGCGCCCAAAACAGGGGCGTCGTGGGTGAGAGCAAACTGGGCACTAGAGACCGTTGCCACTGCAAGACCTAGCGTGTCTAGGGAAAGTGCAAAGCGACCCACTTCTTGTTTCTTTCCGATTGCAATCGTGATTACAACAGCTGCAAT
Source organism: uncultured Actinomycetes bacterium (assembly GCA_937888825.1). Taxonomy (GTDB): domain Bacteria; phylum Actinomycetota; class Actinomycetes; order Nanopelagicales; family Nanopelagicaceae; genus Planktophila. Next base: position 2,399 of record CALBFE010000050.1, read on the forward strand.
GATGGGTAAAAATAACCAGGGATGTTGAATCCAGGGTGGTTGTTGTCCCATAAAGATATTGCGCAAAGTTCCACCAGAGATAGATGCAATGGCTGCGATCAGAAGTATGCCGCCGTAATCAAGGCCTTTATTGGCAGCAACGCGAGCGCCCACCAATGCAAAGGCAAAGGTAGAGACTAGGTCGAGTGAATAAACCAGAAGTTCTAGATCCATAAGAATCTAGTTCTTTGCAGCTAGACGTGCCTCACGACGAATTCGTTGTTCCTTTGGATCTGGAACAGGAACAGCTGAAATCAAGCGGCGGGTGTAATCATTTTTAGGGTGCTTCAAGATTTGATCACGGTCGCCCACTTCAACCAGCACACCATTTTGCATAACAGCGATGCGGTGAGACAAGATGTCAACGACAGCTAAATCATGGCTAATGAATAAACAAGCAAAGTTCAACTTACCCTGCAGCTCCTGCAGCAGGTCAAGGAATCTTGCTTGCACAGAAACATCTAACGCCGAAGTTGGCTCATCTGCAATGAGAAGATCAGGTGTGAGTGCTAGCGCACGGGCAATACCAACGCGCTGGCGTTGGCCACCTGAGAGCTCATGTGGGTAACGGTTGCGATAACTGCGTGGAAGCTCTACTTGATCAAGTAGCTCTTCAACCTTGCGTGCTAAATCAGCACCCTTGGCAAGGCCTGCTAAGAACAATGGCTCACCAATTGATTCACCGATGGGTAAACGTGGGTTAAGGGAAGAGGCAGGATCTTGGAAAACAATTCCAGTGTGGCGACGAATTGTGAAAAGCTCCTTTTGAGTCGCATGGCTAATGTCTTTGCCAACAATTTCTAGTGAGCCTTCCTTAATAGGAAGCAAACCAATGGACGCACGGCCCACAGTCGTTTTTCCTGAACCTGATTCACCAACAAGGCCAACGATCTCACCTGGATAAATCTCAAGGCTAAAGTTCTTAACGGCCACAAATGCTGGGATGCGCCCACGCTTTGGATATTCAATGGTGACATTTTCTAACTTGAGAACTGGTGCTGGTTTAGCACTTTCCTTATATGGAAGTTCACGCTTTTTTGTAGAACCCAGCTTTGGAACTGCTCCAAGGAGTTGTTGAGTGTAAGGGTGCGTTGGCTTATTAAAGATCTGCTCAGCAGTACCAGATTCAACAGTAATTCCATCCTTCATAACAAGGATGTGATCAGCCATATCTGCAACAACACCCATATCGTGTGTGATAAGAAGAATCGCTGAGTTGAGCTTGTCTTTAAGTCCACGCATTAAATCTAGGATTTCAGCTTGAACTGTGACATCTAGCGCAGTGGTGGGCTCATCAGCAACAAGTAATCCCGGGTCGCAAGCAAGTGCTTGAGCGATCATGGCGCGTTGGCGCTGACCACCAGAGAGTTGGTGAGGATATTTATCAATTGATTTCTCTGGATCTGGAATATCAACCATGGTGATTAATTCAACAGCGCGAGCATGAGCCTCTTTTGGACCCATATCAAAGTGGTTACGAAGTGTTTCCATAATCTGGAAACCGATTGTGTAGATAGGGTTAAGAGCAGTCATTGGCTCTTGGAAAATATATGCAACTTCTTTACCACGAAATCTGCGCAGAGTCACAGCTTTGGCATTGAGCATCTCTTGATCTTTAACTTTTACAGATCCAGACATACGGGCATTTGAAGCCAGAAGTGACATCAAGCCAAGGGCTGTGGTTGATTTACCAGATCCAGATTCACCAACAATGGCGGTAACTTTTCCTGGCTCAAGTGAGAGATTCATACCAATAACAGCTGGGTACCAAACTCCATCTACCCAGAAATCAACATTAAAATCTTTGATCTCTAAGACTGGCTTACTCATTTGCTTGACCCCATCTGTGAGAAACTTGCGCAATGACAAATAGCGAAAAGTTCAGACCCGGCAGCGCCATTGCTAGCGGCTGGGTTCTTATCGCTTTCTTTGTTGGATTTATTATTCAAAGCTTCTTCTACGGCGGAGATATCCTGATGACCATTGGTATCTGTGGCGCAGGTGCATTCGGTTCTTATCTGCTCTTCCTTAAGCCCTACGTTCTGCTCTTTGATGAAGGTATCAAGATTGTTAACCCAACCAAAGAGATCACCGCTACGTGGGATCTGGTTGAGGAAATCGAGACCAAGTACAGCATGTCCATCCAGATTAATGAGCGGACTTACTACGCCTGGGCTGCTCCAGCGCCGAGTGGTCGTCACAGTAGAAGAATGAACAAGAGTGATCTTTTTCCGGGAGCCGATAGTGCGCGACGTGTGGGTGACTCGCTTCAAAGTGACTCTGGTGTCTGTGCTTACATGGCTAACATCAGAAGAAAAAACTTCACTGGAGTTGGTGCTAGTGAGTTTGAAATCATCAGCGATAACACCGGCCTGTATATCTTCGCGGCTCTGATTCTCATCGGCGCAGCAGCTTCCTTTTTCTAGGAAATTAATCATCGGCTTGTGCCAACTTTCTAGCAGTTGCTGAATCCTGGCGCTCTTTTTTCGAGATGCGGCGGCGCTGACGTGGATCAAAAGCATCACGCAGACCGTCGCCAATAAAGTTAATACTCAATGCAATTGAGATAATGAACAGACCTGGATACCAGAACAGCCATGGACGAGTTGTGAAAGAGTCTTGATACTGGCTGATAAGAAGTCCCAGTGAGACATCTGGTGGAACCACACCAAAACCAATATAACTCAGAGCAGTTTCAAGCAAAATTGCACCTGAGAGCAAAAGTGTCACAGAAACAATAATCACGCCAATGGCATTAGGCAAAATGTGCTTAAAGATAATTCGCTTATTCGTCGCTCCAGCAACACGGGCTGCATCGACAAACTCTCGCTCACGCAGAGAAAGAAACTCTCCGCGCACAAGACGTGAAAGACCAGTCCAAGCAAATAAACCAAGTAAGAAAGCTAGGAATGTGGCTCCCAGGTTTCCATAGCGGTAGCCGATAACAGAGCCAATAATAATGACTGGGATTGTGATCATGAAGTCCACAAAGCGCATCAAAATCGCATCAATGCGGCCTCGGTAGAAACCAGAGATTGACCCAACAATAATTCCAAGAGTTGCAGCCATTCCACCGATAATTATCATTACCGAGAGGGAACGTTGTGTGCCCTTCATGACGAGTGCAAAGAAATCGCGTCCAATGTCATCTTGACCAAATGGATGTGATCCCAATCCAATTCCCTGTCCACCTAAAAACTTAGGAAGTAGAGAGATTGTTGGACAACCCACTGTGTCATTTGGACAATCACCGAAGCGAAGATCTGGTAGATCCTCTGGTGTCCACTTCCACCAGCCGGGAACTCGCCAAATACCAAATAATCTAAAATCCAATGCAGTAAATGCCATTATGACAATTGTAATGATGGTGACAAGAGAGATAACTGCTGCACGGTGGCGGAAAAAGCGCTTACGAACAATTTGTCCCTGGCTTAAACCTTCAATCTCTTTATTTTGAATTGCGTTTTCACCAGAAAGAACTTCAGTTGACTCAACGCTGGCCTTTGATTTACGCGCCATCATTACGCACCACTTCCTACTCGAATGCGTGGATCTAAGGCTGAATACAACAAATCTGCCACGAAGTTAGCAAGGACTGCAAGCGTTGCCGTAATGAAGAACACGCCCATCAAAAGATTGAGATCTTGACCACGAATACCTTGTAGGGCCAAGGTTCCCATTCCAGACCAAGCAAATACGCTCTCAGTAATAAATGCTCCACCGATTACTCCGGCAAAGTCAGCCACCAAGATAGTTGCCATAGGAATCATTGTGTTGCGGAAAGCATGGCGCATGATCACAGTGCGCTCTGAAAGCCCCTTTGCACGGGCAGTGCGGATGTAATCCTGGTTGAGAACTTCAAGCAGAGTTCCACGAGCAAATCTGATGTATCCAGCGAATCCAATCAGAGTAAGTGCAAGCGTTGGCAAAAATAGGTGTGTAGCAATGTCCAAACTTGAAATCCAATAATCGTTGGTTTCTAGTATGTCATTTCGCTGGCCAACCGTTGGAACAGGGCGATAGTTAATTGCATCGGTCTCCATATATGGCTTCCAGGTCTGCATAAACTTATCAAGCAATACCAAGCTGGCTGAAAGAACTGCAGTGATAATCGCAGTTCGAACAATTGGAGCTCGATCAATTTTAGAAAATGCAAGTCCAACAAAAACGGCAGTAGTTATTAAAACGCATGCCATAAGGAAGACGCCAAGCGCACCTGGATAGTTATCGAAAACCCAGTTAACTGGGTAAAAAGCGACAACTGATAATCCGGCCATAGTTAATGAAGCGCGCAGCGCAGCCTTATTTATAAGGCCGACTGAAAGTTGAGTAACACCAAATGCGATTCCAATTGATAACGCCAAAATTACAATGGGTCCAAGAGATGGATTAAGTAGCCAGCCTGTTACGCCAAAGACTGCAACTAAGCTGCTGGAAATTGCGAAGGCGGCAGCGTATGTAACCCAATACGTTTTACGGGATCCACCGATGACCGAGGCCCAAAACAATCCACTCACTAGTCCGATGCCAATAATCCAACTAAAAGGAATCTGAGGTTCTCGTAAGAAGTTATTAAATGAGATTGCTAGGTATTCCTTCAAGAGAACTGCAACCCAAAAAACTGGAAGAGAGAAAAGAAGAAAAGCGATAAAGGTCATTGAGTAGTCAAAGCGGCTGTATTGGCGTAGCGCTGTAACGATTCCGATCATGATTCCAAGGATGGCAGCAAACAAAGTTGCTGCAAATACCAGTCGAAGTGTTACAGGAATTGCCAGGGCTAGAGAGTCAGCAACTGCTGATCCATCTCGGCCCATGCCAAAATTAGGTTTTCCAATAAAGACGCCTAAGACACCTTTGAGCCATAAGAAATATCTCAGTGGCGGTGGAACATCTAGTTGCAGTTCTCGAGTCAAAGAAGCAATGAGATAGTCACGGTTTGGATCGGTGCTAAGACGCAGATCGGCCGTTGGGTCACCTGAAATAGCGGCGACGTTATACAAAATAAAACTTGATCCAAAGAGAATGACACCTAGGACGCCGAGCCGTCTTAGAACAAAGGCCACCATAGTTCGAGTATTCCCCTCAAAAAGAACTGACTTTCAAATTACTGCCTGACTATACAGCCAAAGGACGCCCGAAGAGTGATCTCCGGGCGTCCAATGGACTGAAATAGGTACAGCTAACTAAGGAGATTACTCCTTAGTATGTCCACTCCCAATAATTCCAAACCATTGTTGGAGATAGTGGGCCTGGCTTTACATTCTTTAGATCCTTGTTGATTGCAACAACACCTGGGTGAATGAACACACCACGTGTAATTGCATCAGCGTTAGTTAGACGCTCGATCTGAATGTACTTAGCTATAAGAATTGATTCCTTTAATGGGGCATCAAGTGTTGCGATAATCGCATCAACAGCTGGGTTGCTATAACCAAGAATGTTGTTGCCACCATTGGAGTCAAAAACTTCAGCTGACTGACGCTGAGTTACAGCTGATGCAACCCATGCGAAGAAGTAAGCATCGTAATCTGAGTTACCAAGCTTTGATGGCCAGTCAGTACGTACTTCACCAACTAGATCAAAACCAACCTTTGCCATGTTTGCCTTTGCAAGAGCAAATTCAGAGGCACGACGTGGGTTGTTACCTGGAACAAGAACGCGAACCTTTAATGGGCTCTTCAATGCATTTGGATAGAACTTCTTAACCAATGCAAGTGCAGACTTGTTACGTGATGCTTGAGTTCCACGTGAGTAGAAAGCAGATCCATTAGATGCAATGAGCTTGCTGTAAGCAGCAGAACCCGGAGCAAGCCATGTTGAACGAATTGGCTCAGTTACACCGTTGATAGGTGCGATCAACTTCTCATTGATTTCGTCAGCAGGAAGTGCAAGCAAGAATGCTTGACGTAGAGCCTTTGACTTAGCGCCATCCTTTACAGAGAACAAACCTGTGTATGGAGCCTCATCTGGTGCTGTGTCATAGTGAAGATCCCAGTGCTCGTAAGCAACTTCGTCCTTACCAATAACGTTTACGCTCTTGATTGCCTTGAGCTTTGCAACACCGTCAGCAGTTGCCTGACCTGAGTAGATATCTAGCTCTCCATTTGCAAGTGCCTGTGCAGCAGCTGTTCCATCACCGATGAACTTGAATACAACTGTATCAATTGAACCGCTTAGAGCAGGTCCTGAGTTGTACTTAGGGTTCTTCTTAAGTGTTACAGATGTCTTTGCAACTGCGTTATCAATTTGGAATCCGCCGTTACCTACAAGAAGTAATGGGTTTGTCTTGTCGTTAACAGTTATGATTGTATAATCATCTGTCCAGACCTTACCCATCTTTGTAAGTACTGCTTTGTCCTTGCTGTTGAATGCCTTGATGAAGCGATCACGTGCTGCTTCATTCTCAGCAAGAGTTCCAAGCTTGGTAGCTCCTTCAGCCATCAACACAAGTGTGTGGACTGGTGATGGTCCTGGACCGTAAAGATCCCAGTTAGCAATTCTCTTACTAAACCTAAGAGTTACAGTCATCTTGTCAGCAGACAATGTTGGCTCGCCAACGATGTTTGCATCATAAACGCCTGAGTATCCAAGACCGTTGAATGCTGGAGCATCCTTACCTTCTGGATCGCCAAGACCTGCAGCGATTGAATAGGCATTGCTTTGAAGTACGTGTGACAGAAGCAGATCTTCTCCAGTAATTGGAGTTCCATCTGACCACACACGGCCTGGGTTAACAGTCCATGATGTACGGAAATCTGTTGCTGAGTTCTTTGTGACTTTGTATGAACCAAAAACCGTATTCTTAATAAGTTCTTTCTTTTCGTTGTAATAGTTAAAGCCAGCACCTTGTAGGTATGAAACTGCAGAACAAGTTGTTGAGTTTGTAGCTGAAAGGCTGCAATTCAAACCTGTAATTGAGTTTGTCTCATGCAAGATAACTGTTGAACGAGTTGCAGCTTGTGCTGGTGTAAGCAGTGAAACTGCCAACGCCGCTGTTGCTGCAGCTGCAAGCGCAAACTTTGCGCTACGTGTGAACTTCATAGATCCTCCTCGAGGGATAAGTAAAAGCGTCTGTGGAGAGTCGACCTGCCCCATAGGCGCTTTTGGTGGTCAGAGTCTGCCCGAATTGAGCGTATTAGCGCAACAGGGGCAGGATTTGCCTGAGCGTGGGATTTGTAACGATGTTCGTAATAAAAGAGGTCTTGGGGTCTGGCAAAGGGGTGATTTTTACCCCGCCTTTCGGGCCGCCTCGATTTTGGCGGTAGTCAGCCGCGGGGCTGCCATCGCCCACAAGAGCAGACCCAGGACCACGCCAAATAAGTAGGGAGCGCGCAAAGCATTTCCGCGAGAGAGCACAAGAGTCAATGCACTCACTAAGCCTCCCCCGAGAAACATTCCAATGGGAATGGATCCCCAGGCAAAGAATCTGTAGACGCTATTAACACGGCCTAACAAATGCGTAGGGATAATGCTTTGACGAAGAGAAACAGTGATGGTGTTCCACAAAATTGCAAAGAAGGTTTCAAAAAGCACAACAACCCACACCACCTGCCAGGTTGTTGTTAAAGCAATAATCAATGAACCAATCGGTGCTGCAGCAAGAACCATGGCAAGGGATCGACCACTACCTAACTTTGCAGAGACTTTAGGTGCAAGTAATCCCCCAATAGTTCCGCCCACCGCACCAGCAGTTCCTAAAATAGCAAAAGTAAAAACAGAAGTCTGCAAAACCTCTTGTGCAAACAAGATATATGTTGCACCAACCATCGTTGCCAGACCATTCATTGAACCCAAAATAATCGCCATGGGACGAAGTAATGGATGTGCCCATAACCACGCATAACCCTCTTTAATCTCTGCCCTAAAATTTATCTTCTCTCGAGCTTTATCATCAGTGAAAGGTTTGAAAGTTCCCTTAAGAGATGCAATCAATGCAACAGCAAAAAAGAAGGAGACCGCATCAAAGAAAAATGGAATAAAGATTGCAAAACCGATTAAGAGTGATCCAAGTGGCGGTCCAATAAAGCTATTGGTCAATGATTCGGCAGACCACATACGGCCATTGGCAGTTTCTAGGTTTTCTTTATCAACCACCGATGGCATCAATGTCTGGGCGCTGTTATCACGCAAGACCTCAGCCAACC
>CALBFE010000051.1 GCA_937888825.1 uncultured Actinomycetes bacterium
GGGAGGCAACATCCTCATCTTGGCGAATGGCCTCCCAAGCCCTACCTGGACGACGGATGGTAAATCGTCTAATCATCCAAATAACAAGAAGAATCATTCCTAGAACGAGCCAGAAATAATGCGAAGGATTCTCAAGTGAAAAATCCAAACCGAGAATGGCAGGCGGGTTAGGGATTCCTGGGATCCCATCAGGGCCCTTTGTGATTTTTAGATTGAGGGCAACGATACGAATAATTTCACCAAACCCTAAAGTAATTATCGCAAGATAATCCCCTCTTAATCGCAGCGCAGGCAATCCAAGCATCACGCCCGCAACCATGGCAAAGGCAATTCCGAAGGGAAGAACTTCCCATGTATTCCACCCCAGGGTAGTTGACATGATTGCTTGGGTGTAGGCACCAATAGCAAAGAAGGCGACATATCCTAAATCAAGTAAGCCAGATTTTCCCACCACGATATTGAGGCCAAGAGCCATGAGAACAAACATTCCTACTGGATATACCAACACGTTCTCGAAGGAAGTAATAGGGGTATTAAGAAAAGAGGTTGGTCCCCAGGATGCTGCAAAGGGTAAAAGTGCCACTAGACCAATAAGAACGAGGGTGAAAGTCACTCTCGTTTGCCGATTCCAGCCTTCCCAGAGATTGGCGCCAAAATCACGTAAATTAAATCGACTCTTTAGATTAGCCATCATGTCCTCGTTTGCTGAACTGCTTCACCGAATAGACCATTTGGTCTAAATAAAAGAACTGTAACCAAAATAACGAAAACTGTAACTGCCTTCCATTGTGAACCAAGGATTGCCGACGCAAACTGTTCGACCATTCCAAGGGCTAAGCCTCCGAAAAACGCACCACGGATATTGCCAATTCCGCCCATAATGGCCGCAGTAAAGGCAGCGATGCCCATTGTGAAACCTACATTAAATACAGTATTTTCATAGACAGTCGTGTAGAGAAAAGCTGCAGCCCCTGTGGTGAGCCCACCAATCATGAATGTTAAAGTCACAACTTTATTGATATTGATACCCATCAATTTGGAATTCTCTTCTGAAAGTGAGACCGCTCTGATTGCCTTACCGAACCTAGAGAGATTTACGAATCGATCAAGAAGAATAAAGATAAGAATCGGAGCCACGATTACCAACATCGTATCGATGCGGAAGTTCGCTCCCGCAACTTCACCGAAGGTCCACTTTTCCAATAATCTGGGAGCGGTCTTAGGCCGAGAGTTTGTGAAGATTCGCATAGCTTCCAGAAGAAAGATTGATACGCCAATAGCTGAAATGAGAGATGAGAGACGACTAGCGCCTCGTGCTCGCAATCTACGATAAGCAACGAGTTCTACCAAGACTGCCAGCAGTGCACATGCAATCATTGATCCGACAAGGGCTAGAACTAAATGGCCTACTAACTTAAATCCGTGGAGCGGTTGTGTTGCAACAGGATTTCCGAGCAGATTGACTTCAACCCATAAGGTTGCAAACGTTCCAAACATAAATACTTCAGAGTTTGCAAAGTTGATGAGGCGTAAAACTCCATAGACCATTGTGTAGCCCAGGGCCACTAAAGAGTAGATCAGGCCAAGAGCGAGTCCTTGGAGCGCCAAGGACCAGAACTGCGACGTTATTACTTCAAAATTCATATCAACCAATCCTTACGGGTTTGAGAACGTTATGAAGCGTGGCCACTTGAGCACCTTAGTGCAGAAGTGGCCACGCTTTACTACATAGAGAAAGTGTTTCTAAACGAACTGCTTATTAAGCAATGCCGTCGTAGATAATCTTTCCGTCCTTTACAACGTATCCGCCGACGTCAGCGCCACCGATGATGTCACCATAACGGCTGAACTTGATCACAGATCCGCCTGCACCCTCGAATGTTGTGTTATTAACACATCGCTGGATTGATGAACGTCTCAATGAACCCTTCTCAATGCAGGTAATAAATACCCGCGCTGCGTTGTATGCAGTTGCTGAGTAGAGGCCAGGAACCTTAACGCCAGTGATCTTTGTGAAAGACGCTAGCTCATCCTTGGTAAGTAGTGAGTCAAATGGGACATCAGCTGCTGTCATGCGAACACCCTCTGCCGCCGATCCTGCTAGCTCTGGGAAGTCCGATGTGTTAACACCGTCTCCAGCAGCGATAATGCCCTTGTAGTTACCATCGCGAAGAGCCTTAAAGAACTTTGCTGCCTCTACTGTGTAACCACCGTAGATAACAACGTTAGCTCCTGAAGCCTTAACCTTTGCTGCAACTGAAGTCCAGTCTGCTGTTCCGCGTGGAACTGAGTCAGTACCTACAACACCGAGCTTCTTTGCTGGCTTAAGCGCATACTGGATAAGTCCTGCACCGTAAGTTGTCTGATCATCAACAAGGTAAATCTTTGGTGATGTGACACCCTTAGTCGCGTAGCGAACTAGTGCTGGTGCTTGGAATCCATCGTGTGCGATAACGCGGTGAAATACAGGGAATCCACGATCTGGTGCCTTTGGATCTGAAAGTGACACCGCTGATGCGGATGGTGCAACCATTGTAAGTCCAGCTGCTTTGTATGCGGGGAATGATGCACGCGCTTCACCAGAACATGATGTTCCGATGACGCCGATGATTTCCTTGTTTGCAGCAACACC
>CALBFE010000052.1 GCA_937888825.1 uncultured Actinomycetes bacterium
CGAGCTCAACAAACTCTTCAGGTTTAACCCATCGCTCTACTGGATGGTGGCGGCTTGTTGGTCGTAAATACTGAGTGATAGTGATCAAATCACAACCTGCATCGTGTAAGTCAACAAGTGCTTGTGTAACTTCTGCTCGGGTTTCGCCCAAACCAAGAATGAGATTGGATTTGGTAACTAAGCCAAAATCACGGGCCATGGAGATAACGGTTAAGGATTTTTCATAAGTAAAAGCTGGTCGAATGCGTTTGAAAATACGGGGGACAGTCTCCAAGTTATGGGCAAATACCTCAGGGCGAGTTTCAAAGATTTCATTAAGCAGGTGCGCTTTTGCATGAAAATCAGGGGCCAACATCTCAACACCTGTGCCTGGATTTAACTCATGCACCTTGCGAATTGTTTCGGCATAAAGCCAAGCACCTTCATCAGGTAGATCATCGCGTGTAACACCGGTGATGGTTGCATACTTAAGACCCATGGCTTTAACTGATTCGGCCACCTTGCGCGGCTCTTCACGATCTAGTGCATCAGGTTTTCCTGTATCGATATTGCAAAAATCGCAACGACGTGTGCACTTATCGCCACCAATGAGAAATGTTGCTTCTTTATCTTCCCAACATTCAAAGATGTTGGGACAAGCTGCCTCCTGGCAGACTGTGTGTAATCCTTCGGATTTAACAAGGTTTTGTAAACGGGTGTATTCAGGGCCCATATGTGCCTTGGTCTTAATCCATTCAGGCTTTCGCTCGATAGGAACTTCGGCGTTACGTGCTTCAATGCGGATTAATCTGCGACCTTCTGGGGCAAGTGTCATGCGCACACCTTCTTTAAGGATTCAAAAATATGTCGCTCCACTGATGGAGAAACTTCTTCAATGCTTATGTTACGGCCAAGCTCTCTAGAAATAGATGTGACATCAGCATCTGCAATACCGCAGGGGATAATCTGATCAAAGGCGCTCAGATCCGGGCATACGTTGAGTGCAAAGCCATGCATTGTTACGCCCTTGCTCACGCGAATTCCTATGGCAGCAATTTTGCGATCGCCTTTTTCATCTATCACCCAAACACCAGAGCGTCCTGAGACACAGGTTGCTTTAATCCCTAAATCTTCACAGACATTTATCAGCCCGCGTTCAATTTCGCGAACAAAGCCAACAAGTTCATGTGGCTGAGAAAGTTTTACGATTGGGTACCCAACAAGTTGTCCTGGTCCGTGCCATGTAATTTTTCCGCCGCGATCAACTTCAATTACCGGCGTTCCATCCTGGGGTTTTTCTGAATCTAAAGTTCTGCGGCCAGCTGTATACACCGATAGGTGTTCTAGTAATAGCAAAGTGTTGGGACGAATTCCCTCAGCCACTTCGTAATGAATAGTGCGTTGAACTTGCCAGGCCTTTTCATAATCAATGAGGCCGTGGCGGGTGAGGGCTATTGCACTCTGGTTAGGCTGGGTTACAACGGGCATGGCGCTAGCCTAAAGGTAGGCTTGGCTCCTTACCAATTCAAGCCAAGACAGAGCTATAGGAAAGGCCGCCTTCATCGTGTCCTCGCAGTCAATTCAAAAAACCCGTAAGC
>CALBFE010000053.1 GCA_937888825.1 uncultured Actinomycetes bacterium
GTAATTACCAAAAGGATTAATTCACTTTCGGTAACCTTGTATATAAGTCGAATCCCACTACTTTTACTTTTGATTTTGTAACAACCTGCTAAATCACCAGATAACGCTGCACTTTCTATGAAAGGATTTTGTAATCTTCTGACTAAAGTTTTTTCTAGTTTATGTCGAACGCTTGGATCTAGTTTGTGCCACGCTCTTTTTGCGCTTGGCCGAAATGCGAGGTCGTACAAGGCGTGACTCCCTTCGCAGTTCTTCAAGTGAAACTCTTATAGATGGCTCACTGCCATCTTCATGGGCTTTGATCTCTGCCAAGATTGTTGGGGTCATTTGAGCATCCCAGAGCTTCTCAGTGAGGTAATCAAACATCTTTGGAGACATCACGTAGAACGAAGGCCGATTGTTTGTGAGTACTGCAAAAGGCAGATCATGTGCATCCTTAACGGCAGCGTTAGGATTTTGTTTAAACTCAGAAATACCCATTGATGTGCTTGTAAGAATCTCGTCCATGATTTCCTCCTTCTAGATCTGCCATTACTATAGCCCTAAATTTAGGTCTATATCCACTCTTGTTTACGCTCAAAGGCGCCCCGATAGACTCACCCAATGGCTAGAACACTCCCAACCCCTGCAGCCCCGGCGCAGGATGAAACTCGTGGTGTTCTAGCAATCCGCCCCTTTAGAAAGCTCTGGAACTCCATGGTCTTTTCATCCCTTGGAGATTGGCTAGGTCTTCTTGCAACTACTGCAATGGCCCAGCAACTCTCTGGTGGAGATTATGCAACTGCTAACTTTGCTATCGCCGGTGTTTTTATCGCCAGATTATTACCGGCAGTATTCCTTGGTCCGTTAGCAGGAGTTATTGCTGACAAGTTAGATCGTCGCAAGCTCATGGTTTCCTGTGACATTGTGCGTGCTGGTCTTTATATTTCAATTCCAATATTTCACAACTACTTCTGGCTATACACCGCAACCATTCTGGTTGAGTGTGTGACTTTGTTCTGGTCACCAGCTAAAGAGGCATCAGTACCAAACCTTGTGCCAAGAGAAAAACTAGAGTCTGCCAATCAAGTCTCTCTCCTAGCTGCCTATGGCACAGCCCCCATCGCAGCTCTTCTCTTTACTTTCCTCTCTCTTTTCACCAGCGCCTTTGTTGCGCTGATCCCTAATTTCAACGCAACGGCAGTTGATATTGCCCTCTATGTCAACGCGCTTAGTTTTGCTTTTGCAGCCTTCACCATCTGGAACTTAAGAGAAATACCAAAAGGAGCTGCTGCAAAGCATGCAGCTGACACAGGGATCCTGAAGTCTTTGCTTGAAGGGTGGAAAGCAGTTTCTGGTTCCAAGATTATCCGCGGTCTTGTGCTGGGCATGGTCGGTGCTTTTGTTGCAGCAGGGGCAGTCATTGGTCTGGCAAGAACTTTTGTGGGTGACCTTGGTGGTGGTGAGGCTGCATACGGTGTTCTCTTTGGCGCAGTCTTTACGGGATTAGCTGCCGGTATTGCCTTTGGCCCTAAAGTTTTTGCGCAGTTCTCTCGCCGGCGTCTGTTTGGTGCCTCCCTAACTACTGCAGGCTTATT
>CALBFE010000054.1 GCA_937888825.1 uncultured Actinomycetes bacterium
GAAGGGTTGAGTGAAGAAGCAGCAAAAGGCTCAAAGCCTGTTACAAGGATCGTGGACATGGCATAAGTATCGCTTACTAAAAGAAGAAAAGCCCCCAGTGTGAAAGGCACCGAGAGCTTAACTTGTGCGCGCGAAGGGATTCGAACCCCCAACCTTCTGATCCGTAGTCAGATGCTCTATCCGTTGAGCTACGCGCGCTTATTTAGTTTTGTACAGCCTGCGCATCTTACCTTCTTTTCATTCAGTGCCAAAATGCGTGAACTATGCGTAAATAAAGCACAAAGGGCGCCAGATTGCTCCGACGCCCTTTGTCTGATTACTTAGCTATTAGCCAACTTTCTTGATGCGGCCATCTGCTGCAGGAACTTGAGTTACCTTTCCTGCGGCCATATCTGCCTTAAGTGCATCTACGAATACATCAAGTAGTGCACCTTGAACCTTGGCTTTTGCAGGTGTGAAGACATTTACATATCCATCGCCACCATAGACTACGAAGTCAAGAGTTGTAAGTGTGTACTCCTTTGAATCCTTAGCAATTGCAGTTCCGTCTAGTTTTGTAACTTCGACGATACGTGAACCAACTGGCTTTGATGCATCAAATGAGAACTTGAATCCAGAAATCTGTGGGAAGCGACCATCACCTGGATAGTTACCGCCAACACCGTTTTCTAGAGCCTTCCAAAGGTTTGCACCTGTTACAACTGTTGTTGCAATCTGGTTACCAAATGGGAACACAGTGAATGCATCACCGAGTGTCACATCTAGTGGACCGGTTCCCGTGCGAACAAGTCCTGTTACAGCTGGTACATATTTCTTTGCAGGGAATGTGTCGCGGATACCGCCACCATTCTGGATTGCAAAGTCAGTCTTGTACTTAGCGCGCATCAAATCTGCGATGTAGTTACCCATTGGTGTTTCACCTGAACGCTCAACAGCTGGTGATCCTCCACGTGGGAATACTCCTGAAACTTTACCGATTTTTACATCAAGCTTTGCAGATAGTTGATCCTTGTACTTCTTAACCATTGCAGCTGCTGCTACGTCTTGTGTTGTAACTGTTGAGACAACACCGGTAGTCATTGTTGCTGATGCAGCCTTTAATACGTGCTCAATTGACTGACCAACAACTTTTCCGTACTTCATACAGATCTGTGTACGTGTGTACTCGACACCTGCGTTGCGAGTTTGTCCTATGACAACTGGTGCAACGCGTGGGCTGCTTGGGATTACCGATGCGAAACTCTGGTGGCTGTGACCACCATAGATTGCTGCAGCACCCTTGATTTGTGCTGCCATTGTGTTCAATACACCCTTTGCACCACCATCAGCGTTCTCTAGCCACCCTTGGTGAACTAGCGCAATCACAAGGTCGGCGCCCGCTGCCTTTGCATCAACAATTGCCTGGTTGATACCAGTAACACCTGGGTCGATTGTGATTGTCTTCTTGGCACCTGATGCGTCTGTGTAATCAAGGTTTCCTGGGAAAACTTGTTCGATTGTCTCTGATGTATTTGCACCAACGACACCGATCTTTAAGCCCGCACGCTCAATAATTGTGAAGCTCTTTGCTTGCTTTGTACCTGACTTTAAAACAGAGAGAGAACCCTCGCTGTAGTTTGACACTACCCACTGGAAATCAGAGGCCCCGATAATCTTTTGGACGTGTGCAAGGTTTCTATCGTGCTCATGGTTTCCAAATGCACCAGCATCTAGCTTCATAGCATTAAGAGTTTCAATTGTTGGAAGCTCTTCAAACTCTGTTGAGATCGGTGGAGCTGCACCAATATTATCACCTGAAGTGAATGCGACCGTTGCAGCATTGGCTTTACGATCTGCATTCCAGTTGCTTACAAGTAGTGGTGCTCCAAAAGAGCCACCCACTTCAATTGCTCCGTGCAGGTCGCTGAGTTGAAGAACCTGAACAGCCTTGTTATTTGATGACGAAACGGTTGCTAATTCAGCGGCTGTGTAACTCTTCTTTGATGCAGCTGGCTTTGAAAAACCGTATGCATTAACCGCTTGCACGACTGGGGTTCCTGCTGGTTGACCAACGACAACTGGCATTGTTACAACTGAGTGGTAGCTAGCTGGGACATAAATTGGGCAAGAGCCCGCGCCTGCTGAGACAACGTAACCGGTAACTCCTGGTGCAACATCTGCGCCTGGTGTCCATTTAACAACAACTCCACGTGCACTTATATAAGAGGTGACATTGGTAGGTGCGTTAGGAAGTGAGAATGTGTTTGCTTGCGCAGTTGGAATTAGTAACGAGACTAATAATGCGATGGCCGTGGCGAGTGCGCCAAGACCTGAGAATTTTCTTGTTGAGAGGGTTTGTTTCATGGCATCATCTAAGCACTACCCAATTTCGCTTAAGTGTTTTTTAGGTAACGACATGGTTACTGCAGAGTGAAAAAGGTTACGACAACCCCAACTTCAATAGCTCGTCGCGCTTAGTACTCTTAACCCGAGGTTTACCCTTTGGCTCACCGGCAGCCACCTCGGCTTCATTAATCTTCTGCCACGCGCTTTGATCAACAACTCGCTGATCGGTCAGCAGATCTGCAATATCCCCAGCGTTCTTTGGAGATTTCATATCAGTAATCATTAACCCAATAACTACTGCTGCATCAGATTTGTTAGTGCCAATTACACCTGTCGGACCACGTTTTGCCCAACCAACAACATACAAATTCTCTTTAACGCGACCATCAGTATTAACAACCTTCCCATTTTTATATGGCACACCGTCAATACCGGCTGCTTGATAGCCAATAGCAGTAATGACTAGGCCGCACTTAACAGTGACATCACCGTTAGGGGTTGAATACACAACGCCTTCAACGCGATCTATGCCCAGGATCTGCTTGGGGGTGTGCTGGAAAAGGAAGCGCATGGTGCGCTCATGCTCACTTTTTTGTGATTCGGCAATCAAAAGCATTGCATCAAGGTTGCTCTTCACATCTTTTTCAGGTTCTGCTCCTGCACGAACTATTGCTGCATCAATATCTTCCTTGTTAATGACGACATTGGTGTGTTCAAGCTTTGGTAGTTCTCGAAGTTCCGGGGAAGTAAAAGCTACGTGCTCTGGACCACGGCGAGCGCTGATATAAACATCACGCACAGCACTAGTTTTAAAGGTTGCAAGGGCATGATCTGCAGTATCCGTTGGGTCTAACTCACTTGGCTCTAGTGCCAACATGCGTGCAACATCCATTGCAACATTGCCTGCGCCAATCACTACTGCCGTATCGCAATCCATTGGCACCTTCACATCTACATAATCTGGATGTGAGTTATACCAAGGGACAAAGTCGGCTGCAGATAAAGAGCCAGGCAGATTTTCTCCCGGGATTCCAAGAGTTTTTCCTAAAGATGAGCCGGTTGCAATTACTACGGCGTCATACTTTTCTTGAAGCTGAGCAACGCTTATCTCACTTCCAATTTCAACGTTTGCAAAGAGGCGGAAGTTGGGATCAGCTGCAATCTTTTCAAAGACTTTAGAGACTGTCTTAATTTTTGGATGATCTGGTGCGACACCGCTTCGAACTAATCCCCATGGTGTGGGAAGGCGTTCAATCATGTCTATTGCAAAAGTACGCTCGGCATTTTGTTGATTGTGTAAGGCTTGCGCTGCAAAATAGCCCGCTGGTCCTGCGCCAACGATTGCTACTTTAAACAATGGCACGGCCAACTCCTTTAATTATCTTTATGGCGGAGACGAGGAGATTTGAACTCCTGAAGGCTTTAACACCTTACCTCGTTAGCAGTGAGGCGCACTCGACCGGGCTATGCGACGTCTCCGAGTACAGGGGAAGTTTAGCGTGTGGGTGGTTGGCTACCAATTCTCTTCACCATTACGCTCACCATATGGAAAATTCAGACAAAGCGTTGGATACCGGCAGTAAGCGCGTTTATGACGTTGCGCCATCAGAGATGTTTGGCGAGTTCATGAAAACAGGTTGGGCGCCAACGCCTTTGACTGGAATTGTTCAAGATGAAGTAATTCCTTACTGCGCTTTGCGCAGAGCAGATCTTTCAGCTGCTTTTGCTGGCGTGAGAGTTGTTTTGCCTAGTGGTGGATTAAAACAACGCAGCAATGACAGTGACTACCTATTCCGCCCACATAGCGCTTTTGCTTATTACACCGGCGTGCAAGGTGTTGAAGCACAGCCTGGTTCTGTATTAGTCATGGATCCAACGAAGCAAGGCCACACACCAATTCTTTTTATTAATCCACGATCCACTCGTGACACCGATGCTTTCTATCGTGATGCTAAAAATGGCGAACTCTGGGTTGGTCGTCGTTTCACAACAGATGAAGCAGCACAACGTTATGGCGTTGAAGTTCGTGAAGTAAGTGAACTTGAAGCTTTCCTTAAAGGCAAAACTGCTACCGCACTGCATGGTTATGACAAGATTGTGGATGTAAAGGTAAAAAAGCATGCACGTGATGAAGAGTTAATTAACTTTGTCTCCGTTGCTCGCCTTATCAAAGATGAGTATGAGATTCGTGAGATGCAAAAAGCTGTTGATGCTACGCATCGTGGCTTTAGCGATGTCATCCGAGTGCTACCTGCAGCAGTTAACACACCACGTGGTGAGCGTGTTATTGATGCCGCCTTCTATGGTCGTGCTCGTATTGAAGGAAATGATTTGGGATATAACACCATTGCAGCTAGTGGTTCACATGCTTGTGTGTTGCACTGGAATCGCAATGATGGCGATGTTAAGCCTGGAGATTTGTTACTACTTGATGCTGGTGTGGAAGTTGATTCTTATTACACCGCTGATATCACTCGCACATTGCCAATTAGCGGAAAGTTCTCACCGGCACAACGCGCGCTCTATATGTTGGTCTATGAGTCACAAAAAGCTGGAATCGAAGCGATAAAAGCCGGAACACCTTTCCTTGAAATTAACCGCGCCAGCCATACTGTTTTAGCCCAAGGTTTAATTGATATGGGAATTATCAAGATGAGCCTTGAAGAAGCGATGGATCCAGCTGTTGGATTACATAAGCGCTGGACTCTGCACGGCGTCAGCCACATGCTTGGAATGGATGTTCATGACTGTGCTCAAGCACGTGCTGATCAATACCGCGATGCAATCTTAGAAGCAGGAATGGTTTTGACTGTTGAGCCAGGGCTTTATATCCAACTCGATGATGAGCTATTTCCTGCTGAATATCGCGGCATCGGAATCCGTATTGAAGATGATGTTTTAGTAACAGAAGATGGATTCATTAACTTATCTGAAAACATACCCCATCACCCTGATGAGGTTGAAAGCTGGATGGCTTCTCTACGCTAAAGACAAGCCTAAGGATGCAGCAAGTAAACCAAAGACAAGAGATGCACCTAAGTTAATTGCTGCGTCTTTATATTTTTTCAGTTCATAGGCTAAAAAGAAATCCAACATAAATGTTGACCACGTTGTGAACGCTCCTGCAAAGCCAATTGCAAAGAGGGCATAAGTATTTTGGGCACTACTCATTGTTACACCTAATACAAATGAACCTAGAACATTCACCGCAAAGATTCCATACGGTTTATCTGTGAACTTGCGAATGTATTGATCTATTGCAAAGCGGGCCGGTGCACCGATTCCTGCGCCAAGAATGACAAGAAGAGTTCTCATGGGCGCACCGCAATAACTTTTCTAGCAATAGGAAGAATGAGAAGAATGATGAACATTGAAAAAATCACGTTATGAAAGAGAAATAGGGTTCCACCTTCGCTTGGCTCAAGAGTTAAGCCAGCAACGGCTGAAAATGTTGTTAATCCTGCGCAAAAGCCTGGAAGTAATAAATGCCGTAGGTTTTCATTTCCTCGGCGCTGCATTAAAACAAGTAAGAAAGTAGCCAGGGCTACACCAATTAAGTTGGCAGTTAAGGTTGCGCTGCGTCCATCACTTAACTCAATTCCCAGCCAGTAGCGAACTAGGGAGCCTAAAACACCGCCTAGTGAGACTAGGGCTAAGGATTTCAGTGTGGCAGGGCTTTCTTAGCGACACCTGAAACAATTCGTGTCACTATGCTAATTACTAACGCTGCTAATACTGCAGACCAGAAGTTAGTGACATCTAAACTCTCACTCCAGTCAGCAAGCAACATCAAAATTGCTGCATTTACGACTACAAGAAATAGACCGAGAGTCAGGATTACTGCTGGAAGAGTTAATAGTTTAAGCAGGCTTCCAAGTGTTGCATTGAGTAAACCAAAGAGAAGTGCAACCCATAGATATGTAGTAAATCCACCTAGAACTTCAATCCCAGGAATCAACGCAGTTGCTATCCAAAACGATAAAGCTAGAGCAGCCCAACTGCGAAGTAATTTCATGTCTCTATTAAAGACCCTCGCGCCTGTGAATCTTGGAACCTAGCCAGCGTGCAGGATCATATTTAATATCTGCAACGCGCTCCTTCATCGGGATAATCGCGTTATCGGTGATCTTGATGTGTTCTGGACAGACCTCAGTACAGCACTTGGTGATGTTACACATCCCAAGACCGTGCTCTTCTTGAGCCGTCTTTTTACGGTTCTTCAACATATCCAATGGGTGCATGTCTAGCTCTGCGATGCGAATAAAGAATCGAGGTCCAGCAAAAGACTTCTTGTTTTCTTCATGGTCTCGCACAACGTGACATACATCTTGGCAAAGGAAACATTCGATGCACTTGCGGAACTCTTGGCTTCGCTCAACATCAATCTGTTGCATGCGTGCTTGCCCTGGAGCTAAATCTTTAGGGTGCTCATATGCAGGAATTTCCATCGCTTTTTTGTAATTAAAGGAAACATCTGTAACTAAGTCTTTAATGATTGGAAATGCTCGAAGTGGTGTGACAGTAATTGTTTCTTCTTCACCAAATGAGGCAACCTGTGTCATACATGCCAGACGAGGCTTTCCGTTAATTTCCATTGAACATGAACCACATTTACCCGCTTTACAGTTCCAGCGAACAGCGAGATCGCCCATCTGTGTGGCTTGTACGCGGTGAATTACATCGAGAACTACTTCGCCTTCATTAGCCTCTACCACTACATCTTTGAGTCCACCGTCAGTTGAATCTCCACGCCAAATGCGAAGTTTGATATTGCGCGCCATTAGTTGGAACCGCCTTTCGCAATTTCTGCCGATGTCATGTATTTCTCCAACTCGTGAATGTCAAAGAGGTCAAAGAGTTCTTTTGGAATCGATGGCAGGGCTTGCTCCCGAATATTTACTTTTTCGCCATCAAATGAGGAGATATTATTTATTTGGCGCCACTTTTCATTCATGACTGGGAAGTCATCGCGTGTGTGACCACCACGAGATTCTTCTCGATTGATGGCAGATTTTGCAGTTGATTCAGCAACTAACAACATGTTGTCTAAATCAAAAGCTAAGTGGAATCCTGGGTTGAACTTACGCCCACCGCTTACAGAAACATTTGTACTACGCGCTCTAATAGCTGCAATCTTTTCAATTGCTTCAGCTAGTTCAGCGCCGGTGCGAATAATTCCAACGAGGTTGTGTGTGATGTCCTGTAGTTCTGCGTGTAAGGAGTACGAGTTTTCTCCACCTTGGCGATCAAATGGTGCTTGAATTTTCTTAGCAGCTGCAGTAATTGCCGCTTCACTGACTGGATTAGCGCCATTTTTCTTAAGGTATTCAACAGCGCCCATTCCTGCGCGACGACCAAATACCAAGAGATCTGTTAATGAGTTTCCACCCAAACGATTTGAACCGTGCATTCCACCAGCTACTTCACCGGCTG
>CALBFE010000055.1 GCA_937888825.1 uncultured Actinomycetes bacterium
TCTTCGGTTCAAGAGAACAACAACTCTTCTTTCTTGCCTAAGGGTGCTGAAGCAACAAAGGCTGCAGATGTTATAGCGACTTTTTCTAGTAAGGACAGCTTCAACTTTCCAACATTGATTTTATTTGAGGGTGCATCTACACCCGAGACATTTGCTGCAATCAATGCACATATATCAAAAGTCGGTGGGTTAACTCTGGATGGAACCAGCGCAAAGATTTCAGATTTCTTGGCCCCAGGACAACAAGTAACTGTCTTTCCTTCACAAGACGGTAAAGCAATTTTGGCAAACATTCCATTAGATGGAAATGCAATCTCGAAAGTTCTCCCCAATGACAAGCCAGTCTTACCTGAAGTTGTTGCAGCACTTCGTGCCGATATCAAGCCGATAGCCGAAGCCAATGGTCTGACACCGTATGTAACAGGGCCGGGTGGATTACTAGGCGATCTGTTCAGTGCATTTGGAACTCTAGACTCCACATTGCTGTTAACGACTCTTGGAGTTGTTGCATTTATTTTAATTATTGTTTACCGCTCACCGATTTTGTGGATAATCCCTCTTTTGTCTTCACTCTTTGCCTTATCTACTGCAGGTGGAATTGTTTATTTACTTGCAAAAAATGACATCATCGATGTTGACGGGCAATCACAAGGAATTCTCTCAGTTCTAGTTATTGGTGCGGCTACCGACTATGCACTTCTACTTATCGCTCGTTATCGTGAGGAGCTACATCTTCATGAGAGCCGTTTTGATGCAATGAAGAGTGCATATAAGGGAGTGTGGGAACCTATCCTTGCCTCAGGCTCGACGGTTTCTATTTCTTTGCTTGTTCTATTATTTAGTCAGCTAACAAATACTGCGGGCCTAGGCCCAGTTGGTGCAATTGGAATTGTTTGCGCGATGATCACAATTTTGACCTTGTTGCCCGCACTCCTTTTGCTCTTTGGTCGTTGGATATTCTGGCCGCGTCGCCCTCACTTTGATGGCGATGATCATGTGATGAGTGGTCCATGGTCAAAATTGGCAAATGGAATTGGACGCAACCCTCGAAAAGCCTGGGTTGTCACTGGTTCAGTCCTATTACTTTTTGCCTTTGCTTCAACGACTCTAAAAGCTGATGGCTTAGGCACCGTGGATACATTCACTGGAAATCCAGAGTCTGTGGTTGGCCAAAAGCTTCTAGTTACTCACTTTCCTGGTGGAGAGGGTGATCCAACTCAGATTGTTGTTGCAGTCGATAAAATTGATGCTGTAACTGCTGCAGTTAAGGATGCACCAGGTGTTACGGATATTGCACCTTTAATTGATCCAATGACTAAAGCGATCAAGGTGGTTAACAACAAGGCTATTTTGAATGTTACTTTGGATAAATCTCCAGACAGCGTTGAAGCTGGAAATGATATTCCTAAGATTCGTGAACTAGCACGTAATGTAGATGAAACATCATTAGTTGGTGGCACAAGTGCCGTCTATCTGGATGTGCGCACAGCCAATAATCGAGATAACAAAACAATCATTCCTATTATTTTGTTAGTTATTACAATCATTCTTGGATTACTGCTGCGCAGCATCTTGAGTGCGGTAGTGCTTCTTGGAACTGTGTTGCTCTCATACTTTGCAACTCTAGGTGTCTGTGCACTCGTCTTCAATAATGTATTCGGTTTTGCTGGGGGTGATAATTCATTCCCACTCTTTGCCTTCATCTTCTTGGTGGCACTTGGAATTGATTACAACATCTTTCTGATGACACGAGTGAGAGAAGAGAGCAAGAAGATTGGTACCCGAGCAGGAATCATTAAGGGTGTGACAGTAACTGGTTCAGTTATTACATCAGCTGGAATCGTTCTGGCAGCAACTTTTGCTGTTCTTGGTCTGTTACCGCTGGTGCCACTTGCTCAGCTTGGTTTTGCAGTGGCCTTCGGAGTGCTACTAGACACCATTATTGTCCGCTCAATCTTGGTACCAGCTATGGTTCATGAAATTGGTCCAAAGATCTGGTGGCCATCAAAACTGCAGTATGAAGATATAAAGAGCTAATGCGTGTAGGCATTGCTGGATATGGATTAGCTGGACGTTATTTCCATGCACCTTTACTTAAAGGTTGTGGGTATGAAGTCGTAGCGATTCAAACCAGTAATGCCGAACGAGCAGGTCATGCTGTAACAGATTTTCCTGATGTAAAAGTAGTTGCAACTATCGAAGAATTAGTTGCTCACCAACTAGATCTAGTGGTTGTTGCCTCAGCCAATCTTGTTCATGCCAAACACGCATTTGCCGCAATTAATGCCGGTATCCCTGTTGTAGTAGATAAGCCCATGGGACGCACCTTTGCTGAAACCGCAGAGATTATCTCGGCTGGAGAGCGGGCAGGAGTCCCAGTTTCAACTTTCTTTAACCGTCGCTGGGATAGTGATGCTCTAACAATTAAGAAAGTTTTAGCTTCCGGAGTACTTGGAACTATTCACCGAATGGATTCACGATTTGAGCGCTTTCGCCCTGAACTCAACAAGAGTTCTTGGCGTGAAAATATGAGCGCAGCCGATGGCGGGGGACAACTCCTTGACCTTCAACCGCATCTGATTTCAACTGCCATAGATTGGTTTGGCAAAGCAGAGTTAGTCACTTCCACAGTTCGCACCATTCGTGGAGGCGCCGATGATGATGCTGTTTTGGTTCTTAAGCACGATTCCGGTGTTCTTTCTATTCTTTCTGCAAGTGTCGTTGTGGGAGCACCAGGTCCACGAATCCGCATCTTGGGTAGCGCTGGCGCGTTAGTTATCAATGAATTAGATCCACAAGAGAGTTTGCTCAAAAGTGGGAAAGTTCCCATGGGCGGTAAATGGGATGTTCCAACAAAATCTAAAACTTTTATTCATCGCGGAGATAAAGTAGAAGAAATAGTTGGTGAAGATGGAAACTACGCCACTTTCTACACTTTGGTCGCAGGTGCTATTGCCGGTACAAACCCATGGCCGATTTCTAATGATGATGCGCTATTAGTCGCTCAAATAATTGATCAGGCACGAAACAACGCACTTCATGTCCAATAGAAGCGATGTCCTAGTTGTTGGAGCGGGCTTAGCCGGATTAAGCGCTGCAATACAACTGCAAGATGCGGGTCGTTCTGTAACTGTAATTGAGGCAAGTGATCGCGCAGGTGGGCGAGTAGCAAGTGACCACATAAATGGTTATATCTGTGATCGTGGCTTTCAACTCATCAACTCCAAATATCCAGCCTTAATTGCACTTGATGTTATTGATGAGATTGATTTTATTCCAGCACCCCGAGTAATTGAAGTCAGTTTAGGAACAGAGCGAATAGCCCTGGGGGATCCACGCAGTGCTCCGTTTTCAGCACTGCATCGTGGAACTGGTTCCATGAGTGAGAAAGTAAATTTTGCCCGATTCATTGTCTCTAAGATCAAAGGCGAGCAATCACTTGGCCAAGCGCTGCGCAGCGCGGGCTGTGGAACAACATATGAGCGAGTGCTACGCCCATTCTTGCAAGGAGTGTTCTTAGCCGACCCCGACAAAGTTGATGCACAGTACGGTCAAATCGTTATTCGCTCATTTGTCACTGGCTCACCAGGGATTCCTAAATATGGAGTGGGCCAACTATCACAGGCACTTGCATCGCGAATAGTAGATCTGCAACTCAATGTGCGAGCAGAGCGCATTGTAGGAAATACAGTGCAAACTTCTGCCGGTGAATTTCAAGCTAGTGATATTTTGATTGCAACAGATGCAACTACTGCCACACAGCTATTAGAACTTGGTGAAGTGAGCCGAATGCAGGGCTGTGTAACTTGGTATCACGCAACTGATCAGAACCCATCAGGGACTGGACGTTTGCTTATAGACGGGCAAAAGCGTGGACCGGTCATGAATAGCTTGGTTATTTCAGATATTTCAAAGGCATATGCACCCACAGGTATGAATCTGATTTCAAGTACTACTGAACTTGGAACAACTGATTCAGAAGTTCGACGCCACCTTTCAACTATGTGGGGCGTTGAAACCCGTGATTGGCAGTTGATTGCTAAATATGAGATTCCTTCAGCGCTTCCGTTACACCATGTTGGAAAAGGGCTAACGCAGCCGACCAAGATTTCAGAGCATCTCTATGTTGCAGGTGATCACCGAACAGTTCCATCACAGCAAGGCGCCCTCTTCAGCGGCAGCTTGGCTGCGCAATTAATCTTGAACTAGTTGATTCAGCGCTTCGGTGATGTGTGGATAATCCCAAGTAAAACCTGCTTCTTGTAAGACATGGGGGATGACTTTTTTGGAACCTAGAACTTCAGAGGAAAAACCGCCAAGAGCAATTTTGAGGGCAATAGCTGGTGCTGCAAAGAGTGCTGGGCGATGAAGTGCCCTAGCAAGAGCTGAAGTAAATTCTTGGTTAGTTACTGGGTTAGGTGAAGTCACATTTACGGGACCTGAAATTTGATTTTCTAAAGCAAAAACAACTGCACGAATTTGATCATGCAAAGTGATCCAAGACCACCACTGCTTGCCTGAACCAAGTTTTCCACCAAAACCTAAGCGAAACAGTGGCAACATCTTTCCGAGTGCTCCACCTGTTGGATCTAGGACTAGACCGGTGCGAATCTTTACTGTGCGAACATCTCCGGCTAAATCAGCAGCGCTTTCCCATTCACGGCAAACAGCGGCAAGAAAATCATCACCCACACGATCTGTTTCAACAACTGCGCGATTCCCACTCTCTCCATACCAACCAATGGCACTTGCTGAGATAAATACTTGAGGCTTTAGTTCTGCAACAGCTTTAGCAATGGTTGTAGTTCCAAGTAGGCGTGAGTTAAGAATCTCTGATTTAAACTTTTTGGTCCATCGCTTATCGCCAACTCCAACCCCAGCTAAGTGAATGATTGCATCCACGCCAGTAAGGGCAGTTAAATCAACAAAACCTGTTTGTGGATCCCACTGCACTTCATCAGATGCAACTGGCGCACGGCGCACTAAACGTTGAACTGTGTGACCTTCACTCTTTAGGTGACCAACGAGGGCAGTACCAATAAGGCCGGAGGAACCGCTAATTGCGATTCTTTGAGGGACGCGCATTACTACTTAAAGTCCCAAATCTGATTCGAAAGCGCCGCCTTCTAGACGTTCTTTCAATGTAACAAGGAAACGTGCTGCATCTGCC
Source organism: uncultured Actinomycetes bacterium (assembly GCA_937888825.1). Lineage (GTDB taxonomy): Bacteria > Actinomycetota > Actinomycetes > Nanopelagicales > Nanopelagicaceae > Planktophila. The sequence continues at coordinate 5,171 of CALBFE010000055.1, forward strand.
CCATCAACTACACGGTGATCGTAAGAAAGGCCTAGGTAAACCATTGAACGAATAGCAATTGTTTCTCCGCCATCTTCACCGCGAACAACCATTGGACGCTTTACTACTGCTCCTAAGCCAAGGATTGCTACCTGTGGTTGATTGATGATGGGTGTGTCAAAGAGCGCACCGCGGCTTCCGGTATTTGTGAGTGTGAAAGTTCCACCACCCAATTCATCTGGAGTTACTTTGTTATCGCGTGTGCGAGCAGCTAGATCTGAAATCTTTCGTGCAATGCCGCCCATGTTTAGATCACCAGCGTTAGCAATAACTGGAACAAGTAGTCCGCGTTCTGTATCAACTGCAATACCTAGGTGTTCTGTGCCATGGTAAGTAATTTGATCGCCCTCAACTGATGAGTTAAGAACTGGGTGTTGCTTGAGTGCTTCACACACAGCAACGGCAAAGAAAGGAAGGTATGAAAGCTTAACGCCTTCACGGGCTTCAAATGATGCCTTTGCCTTTTCGCGCAGACGAGAAATCTTTGTAACATCGACTTCAACCACAGTTGTGAGCTGAGCACTTACCTGAAGTGATTCAACCATTCTGGCAGCAATAACTTTGCGCAACCTTGACATTGTTATTGTCGTCCCGCGAAGTGGAGAAACTGGAACTGATGATGGTCTTGCAGCAGAAGGTGCTGCAGCAGTTGGTGCAGGTTCAGAATATGTAGGTGCTGCTGGCTTTGAAAGGGCTTCAACATCTTCACGGCGAATACGTCCGCCAATTCCAGTTCCCTTAACATTTGCAAGATTTACACCGAGTTCATTTGCAAGTTTGCGAACGAGGGGAGTGACATAAGCATCAACAGGTTGTGTTACAGGCGCTACTGCAACAGGTGCAGGTGCCACAACCACAGGTGCCGCAACCACAGGTGCCGCAACTGGTGCGGCAGGTGCTGCAACTGGTGCGGCTGCGCTACTACCAATTAATCCCAGACGAGCACCAACTGGAACTGTGGAATCCACTGCAACATCAATTGCTAACAAAGTTCCAGCAACTGGTGAAGGGATCTCTGTGTCAACCTTGTCAGTTGAAACTTCTAGTAAGGCTTCATCAACGGCAACTGAGTCACCAATATTTTTTAACCAACGTGTGACAGTTCCCTCACTCACGCTCTCACCCAATGCAGGCATTGTGATGACTGTTCCAGCAATTGAAGCAGCAACTTGGGCTACAGGTGGTGGTGTGACCGGTGCTGCAGGAGCAGCAGCTACTGGTGCAGATGGAGCAGGTGCGGCAGCACTGTCAGCGATGATTGCTAACTCTGCGCCAACTGGAACTGTTTGATCTATTTGAACAACAATCTTTGTAAGTATTCCAGCGACGGGTGAAGGAATCTCGGTATCTACTTTGTCGGTTGAGACTTCAAGAAGTGGTTCATCAACATTGACATGGTCGCCTTCGGACTTCAACCAACGTGTAACTGTTCCTTCGCTAACACTTTCACCAAGTGCCGGCATCGTTACGGAAAATGTCATTATTTTCTCTCCTTGGTTATCCGTGTGCGTGAAGCGGTTTGCCTGCAAGAGCCATATGAGCTTCGCCCATTGCCTCAGACAGTGTTGGGTGTGCATGAATCAGGGATGCAACATCGGTTGCACGTGCTTCCCAGTTAAAGATTAACTCTGCTTCAGCCAGTAGCTCACCGACACGAGCGCCAACCATATGAACGCCAAGAATCGGACCATCTTTTTCACCGACAAGTTTGATTGAACCTGCAGTGCCAAGGATCTGTGCTTTACCGTTTCCAGCTAAGTCGTAACTGAGTTCAACAACATCATGGCCGCGCTTTTTAGCCTCTGCAGTTGTTAAACCAACGGAAGCAACTTCAGGGTCTGAGTAAGTAACACGTGGGATTCCATCGTAGTTAATTGGACGTGGATTTAATCCAGCAATTTCCTCCGCAACGAGCATGCCTTCAGCAAAGCCGACGTGAGCTAATTGCAGCGTTGGAATCAAGTCGCCAACAGCCCAAATGCCAGGAACATTTGTGCGGCACTTGTTATCAACGATGACATAGCCGCGATCCATAGTGATTCCCTGCTCTTCATAGCCAAGGTTTGCAGATACTGGTCCACGGCCAACAGAGACCATCAAAAGATCTGCAGTGAACTCTATGCCATTTTCTAAAGTGATGGTTACACCCTTTTTGCTTTGGCTAGCTGATTTAAACTTAACGCCTAATTCAAAATTGATTCCACGCTTGCGAAATGCGCGCTCTAACTGCTTACTAGAGCTCTCATCTTCAAGGGCAATTAGATGTGGCAGACCTTCAATGATTGTTACTTCTGAACCAAAAGATTTCCAGACAGATGCAAACTCGCAGCCAATGACTCCGCCGCCAAGAACGATGACTGACTTTGGAACATAATCCATCTTTGTTCCATGATCGGATGTAATGATCTGCTTGCCATCAATTTCAAGGCCAGGCAAAGTGCGCGCATATGAGCCGGTAGCAAGAATGATGTTTTTGCCGGTGTAACGCTGACCATTTACTTCGACCGTGTCTTTAGAAACTAACTTTCCATGACCTTCGATGTATGTGATGTTTCGTGACTTCACTAAACCTTGTAGACCTTTGTGAAGACGGGAGATAACACCGTCCTTGTATGAATTAACGCCATCCATATCGATGCCATTAAA
>CALBFE010000056.1 GCA_937888825.1 uncultured Actinomycetes bacterium
CAGCCCACTTTCAAGAATTGAGAAATAGCGATCCCACAACTCTTTCGACATTTTTAAACTACAGCAGGTGTTGTGCCGCGTAGGAGTTCGGCAGCGCTTCTAGCAAGAGTGAATGGATCAATAGGGTGAACAATTGACGCTTCAGCCATCGACCATGCTGCAAGCCATGCATCTTCCTTGCGCCCTGTGATGACTAGTACCGGAGGGCAGTTGAAAACTTCGTCTTTGAGTTGACGGGCAACTCCCAGACCGCCTTCTGGAACGGCTTCACCATCGAGGATGAATAAATCAATGTTTGTGTTGTTATCGACATAGGAGCGAAGGGCTGCAGCCGTGGCAAACTCATGTATCTGGTGCTCTGCTACATCGCTGGCCGTTCTGGTACCCAAGGCGTCAATGACAGCCTTTCGTACAGTTGAATCATCTGCATAAACCAGAATCTGCTTCTTTGCCATGGCCTAAGTCTAGGCTCCCGGAAAGGGTGTGCGAGCTGATTTTTACCTCGAAAAATCTGTGGGCTGTTTCACTCCAGAACGGGGTGAATAACTTGCATATGAGGGGTCTCCCGTAAGACGTAGGCGTGGTTTTCGGGAATAATCATCCCCATGTCGAGTACATCAGTAGCTTCCCACCACAAGATCACCCGTCCCAACGCTGTTGCGGTTGGAACAATCGTGTGGCTCTCAAGTGAGTTGATGTTCTTTGCCGCACTCTTTGCTATTTATTTCACTACTCGCGCAGTGCAGGGTCCGAGCATTTGGACAGAGTCAAGTGAGATTCTCAATATTCCATTTGCAGCGCTGAACACAACAATTCTTGTTCTCTCATCTGTGACATGTCAGTTCGGAGTATTTGCTGCAGAGCGATTCCAAAACCACCGCACAGGTTCAATCTTCCAGCTCAACAAATGGGGAATGCGTGAATGGTTTGCTCTGACTTTCCTCATGGGTTCTTTCTTTATTGGTGGACAGATTTATGAGTATGCCGCTCTTGTTGAAGAAGGTTTAACACTTTCTTCAACTGCCTATGGTTCTATCTTTTTCATCGCTACTGGTTTCCATGGTCTGCACGTAACCGGTGGACTTCTTGCTTTTCTTATTGTGCTCATTCGTGTTTCTAAGGCCCGCCGCTTTACGCATGAGCAAGCCACAACAGCGATTGTTGTTTCGTATTACTGGCACTTCGTCGACGTCGTGTGGATCGCCCTCTTCTCAGCGATCTACCTCATTAAGTAAGGGGCACAAAAACTTCGTGAAGCGTTTATCGCGTTACCGTCGACATAAGGCCGCTGGCCCATTGCTTCTAATTTTTGCTCTTCTTGCAATTGGAACGACTTTCTCTGTTGCAAGTGAAACTGTTACAGAGACCCAGAGCGTTTTGGATCGCTCGGCATCTATTGAAGAGGGAAAGCAAATATTCCTTAAGGGTTGTTCTTCTTGTCACGGACTCAACGCTGAAGGTGCATCAATCGCACCATCTTTAATTGGTGTTGGCGCAGCTTCTGTTGATTTCCAAGTTGGAACAGGCCGCATGCCAATGGCTGACATGAGCACACAAGCTATGCGCAAACCCCGTGTCTATAACGAGGAAGAGACTGCAGCCCTAGCTGCCTACGT
>CALBFE010000057.1 GCA_937888825.1 uncultured Actinomycetes bacterium
TCCGTTGGTGGTTTCTTTGTTGCTGCAGGTTTTTGTGCCCACGGCATTGCAGGTGCCGGTGGAATTGGCAAAGTAGTTGCTGAGTGGGTTGTTGCAGGTGAGCCAACGATGGATCTATGGCATATGGATATCAAGCGCTTTGGTGCATCTTATGAATCCCCAGACTTTACATTGCAGCGCATCACAGAAAACTACGAGCAGTACTACGACATCCACTACCCAAGTGAAGAGCGCAAATCAGCTAGACCTAAATTTATGTCCCCTGTCTATGAATGGCACAAAGTGCACGGGGCGGTCTTTGGCGAGAAATCTTCATGGGAACGCGTCAATTTCTATTCAACCAATATTGGCAATGATGCGCTTCGTCCAAAGGATTGGTTAGGAAATCACTGGTCGAATGCAGTGCAAATAGAGCACTATGCAACGCGTGAAACGGCCGGTTTATTTGATGAATCTAGCTTTGCTAAAGCCCGTGTAAGCGGGGCAAGGGCCGGAGAATTCCTTAACTATGTCTGTGCAAACAACGTCGTTAAAGGTGTTGGTAAGACAACCTATACGCAAGCACTTAACTCAAAAGCCGGAATTGAATCAGACTACACCGTCACACAAACAGGTAAGAATGAGTTCTTAATCGTCACAGGAACGGCCTTTTCGGTGCACGATTTTGGTTGGTTAGAAAAGATGCGCAGAGAACATTCATTTGATGCTGTTGAGATTACAAACATCACCAAAGATCTTGCCTGCTTTGGGCTAATGGGACCTAAGTCCAGAGCGATTTTGCAATCATTAACAGATACAGATTTATCCCACACGGCTTTTCCTTTTATGAGTTCACAGGAAATTACTGTCGGTGATATTAAAGTGCGCGCAACAAGACTTACCTACGTTGGTGAACTTGGTTGGGAGCTCTATGTTCCAGTTGCAGATGGCTTAGCGCTGTGGGAAAAGATTATGGCTGCAGGTAAGTCACAGGGAATTAAAGCCTGTGGTTACAGAGCGATTGAATCGCTGCGACTTGAAAAAGGTTACAGAGCGTGGGCTGGTGAGATAAACACTGAAACTAATCCCTATGAGGCAGGTCTTGGTTTTGCGGTTTCATTGAGAAAAGAGAATTTCCACGGTAAAGCTGCAGCAGTTGCTGCCCAAGCAAATCTAACCCGCAAATTAGTTGCCATTACCTTTGATGACATCACTTGTGTGCCATTTGGCTCTGAACCAATTCGAATTGGTGAAAAGATTGTTGGGCGTATTAAATCTGGTGGCCAGGGCTACACAATCAAAAAGGCGATTGCTTATGCCTATCTGCCCATTGAGCACACTGGCGTTGGCACAAGTGTTGATGTGGAGTTCTTTGGTAATTGGCGCAGCGGAGTAATTTGTGCAGAGCCACTCTTTGATCCAACAAATGAGCGTATTCGTTGTTAAATCTCACGATTTAAGATTGCCGAAAATACTTTTGTGCACAGCTCACTGCAAAAAGATGCGCCTCTGACCAGCACTTTTTCAGTGCTAGGGCTAGCCCGAGGTAGTTACCCACATTTCATCCACCGCTTTGTACACAGGAAAACACGCTTATCCACCCACTTACCCACAGCTTTATCCCCACCACCAAGCCTAGTTCCTCGCCTCCGATAGGGCCTCACGCCTAAGTTACGCATACAAGGAATTCACTTGTCAGTGGCCAATGGGAGGTTATACGCGTGAGCATCGCAGAACTTCCTAATAATCGCCCAGCGCGCGATAACAACATTAGCTCTATTGGTGCAGATTTTGAACGCACACCACCACAAGATCTCATTGCAGAACAATCTGTTTTAGGTGGAATGCTTTTATCTAAAGATGCAATTGCAGATGTCATTGAAATTATTCGCGATCGCGATTTCTATCGTCCAGCACATGAGTTAATTTATGACGCAGTTATTGATTTGTATGGCCGCGGTGAACCAGTAGATGCTGTAACAGTTTCATCTGAGTTAACTAAGCGCGGTGACATTGCACGTGCCGGTGGTGCTCCATACCTTCACACTCTTATCTCTTCCGTTCCAACGGCTGCAAACGCTGGATACTATGCCAAGATTGTTCGCGAACATGCAATCATGCGCCGCTTGGTTGAAGCTGGAACAAAGATTGTTCAACTCGGTTACACCTCAGAAGGTGAAGTCGATGACATGGTTGATCAAGCACAGGCTGAGGTCTATGCAGTAACAGAGCGCCGTGCATCAGAGGATTACGTTCAACTTTCAACTCTGCTTCCACAAGCACTTGATGAGATTGAAGCAATCTCAAAAGGTATTGGTATTGAAGGTGTGAAGAGTGGATTTAAAGATCTAGATGCACTCACCCATGGTTTCCATCCAGGAAACATGATTATCTTGGCTGCCCGTCCTGCGATGGGTAAATCAACACTAGGTCTTGATATTGCCCGGTATGCATCTATTCATGAAGGACAAACATCTGTCATCTTCTCTCTTGAAATGTCTAAATCTGAAATCACCATGCGCATGCTCTCTGCTGAAGCACGCGTTGGTTTAAATAACATTCGTGCGGGCACACTCTCAGATGATGAGTGGTCACGTCTTGCTCGTCGTATGGGTGAGATCTCTGAAGCACCATTGTTTATCGATGATTCACCTAACCTTTCAATGATGGAGATCCGCGCAAAAGCCAGGCGCCTGAAGCAACGCCATAACTTAAAGCTCATTGTTATCGACTACTTGCAGTTGATGTCATCAGGTAAAAAGGTTGAAAACCGTCAGCAGGAAGTATCTGAGTTCTCACGACAGTTGAAGTTAATGGCTAAAGAGCTCAACATCCCTGTTATCGCCATCTCACAGCTCAACCGTTCTCCTGAACAGCGCTCAGATAAGAAGCCAATGCTCTCTGATCTTCGTGAATCAGGTTCTATTGAACAAGATGCTGACGTAGTTATCTTGCTTCACCGCGATGATATGTATGACCAGCAAAATAGCACAGGTGAAGCAGATTTAATTGTTGCTAAGCACCGTAATGGACCAACAAGAACTATTACAGTTTCAGCCCAGCTTCACTATGCCCGCTTTTATGACATGCCACAAAATCCTGGTGGCGGACAAGACTGGACACAACAGCGCGAAGCTGGAGCGAGTGAAGATAACTCCTTCGGCGCTTAATTAATGCGCAGCTGAACGGGCCTTATCGGCCAAGATAATTCCAATTATTACCGTAACGCCACCGACTAATTGAATGAAGTTCCATGTTTCAGATAACCAGATCCAAGCAAATACTCCGGCTAAAACTGGCTCTGCCATTCCCATCACACTACTAGTGGAAGCCGAAAGTAACTTCAAACCTTTAACAACTAACAAATAAGGAAGGATAGTTCCCATAATGATTACCCAGGCAATTAATACCCAGCCCGGTAGATCAAAGGCGGCAAAACGCCCCTGCAGATTCATTGATTGAGAAAAGATCTCTGTGGGATATGACCAGAGGGGCATTGTGATTGCTAAGCCAAGGGATGCAAAACCAAATCCATACACCATTAACGATTCAACGTCGCGCTTGGCTGTGAGCTTTTCACCGAGTAAGAAAAAGGAAGCTAAAACTATTCCATCAAGTAGGGCTGCAGCAACGCCAATTGGATCTAGCGTTCTACCTTTCCAGACCTGGGCAATAAGAACCAGACCACCAAATGCCAGAAAGATTGCAATCCACATCAGCTGCGGCACTACTTTGTGCTTCACAAAGCGCAGCCACAACACAATCCAGATAGGTGCCGTGAACTCCAAGATCAAGGCCACAGAGACGTTTAAGCGCGCAATAGCCACGAAATACAGGGCCTGGACGAGTAGAAAACCAATAATTCCGTAGGCAAAGAGCATGGGTAGATCCTCTTTTTTCGCCTTTAACTTATCTCGATGGCGCAAAAATATATAAGTGCCAAGAAAGATAAAAGCGCCGCCGCAGCGCACCTGCGTTAAGCGCATGGATGAGAGCCCTGAGGTTAAGACTAACTTGGCAATAACACCGTTAAATGAGAAAAAGATGGCGCCGAGTAAGGTGAGGATCTCTCCTTTATAGCGCGTGAACATCGGGCAAGGATAGCGGTTTAAAAGGCGCTTTCAGGTAGTTCCATGATGGAGCCATCGGTTGCTTCAACAATGGCGCGATCTGCGCTGATGTGAGGCAAGTAGTTCTTAATGAAGAACTGCGCAGCTGCAATCTTGCCTGTGTAGAAATCTTTATCTTTACCAGTAGCAGTTGGTAGTTTTTCAACTGCGATATCTGCTTGGCGAAGTAGTAGCCACGAAGTGATGATGTCGCCCACTGCCATCAGGCAACGTGATGTGTTTAAACCAACTTGATAGATCTTCACAGCATCGCTCTGTGATTCCATTGCATGGCCAACCAGCACGGCAACAATTGCATTTAAGTCATCGAGTGCTTTAAGAAGAGCGCTCTTTTCTGTAGCATTTGAACCACCAGCATCAGCAAAGGCTTTAATTTCTTTGCCGAGCAAACCAAGTGCGCGTCCACCATCTTTAACAATTTTGCGGAA
>CALBFE010000058.1 GCA_937888825.1 uncultured Actinomycetes bacterium
AAACAAGTAGTAGAGAAGTTGGCTGAGTTAGCTTAGCTTTGCGCGCTGATCTCAAACTTTTTCATCTGTTGAAAGCCTTAATTTGGTCAATTACCTGCATAACTGCAAGTGATTGACTCATCGGCATAATCCAGCCATCTTCACCTGAGATATGTTCACCAAAGCGCTCAACCATTAGCCGGTACGGATCAACGGGAGCAAAGCGCTCAACTTGATCACCGATTCGCAAATTGCTCTCTTTATGCCATGAGGTAAAAGCCTCATTTCCAAGAAATTCAATACTGGAAAGATCGCCGGAGATAACAAGTCGCTGCTGCTCTGGCATTTCAAAAGAGGCTATCGCATCGATTTTTACGGTGCCGCCCAATCGCCCAGAAATCTTTGATGTCAGATCAACGCCGCTGGTGCTGATATTTTCTACAACGGAAGAAATCTGCAGATTCATGGCCGTTGGATGTAGCGCCGCCCAAGCGTGTGCCTGATAGACACCGACATCTAACAAACTTCCGCCACCCATTGCTGGGTCTAATCGATAGTTGTCAGTGAAATTTCCCGTGAAACAAAATGATGAATTAATCCCAGTCAGTTTTCCAATATCACCCGCTTGGATTAGCTCAACTGCGCGAATGAATCGTGGATGCCACTGGCTCCAGACCGCCTCGACTAATACTCGGTCGTATTTTTTTGCAGCATCTGCCATCTCTTGTGTTTGGGCAAAATCTAGAGCAATCGGTTTTTCACAGAGCACATGTTTTCCAGCTGCCATCGCTGCAACGCTCCACTTGCAGTGTTGGTCATTAGCCAAGTTGATATAAACCGCATCGATGGTGGGGTCTGCTAACAAATCTTCATATCGCTCATACACAATATGCGGGCTAAGACCTTGGGCACGCTCATGATCTCGGCTTGCTACTGCTCGTAGCGTTGCATTACTTGCGGCGTGAACAGCGGGAGCAAGTGCGCTCTTTGCAATCCAGCCCGCCCCTAAAAACCCCCAGGAAATCATGCTCGCAATAGTAAGGGTGTAACAGGTGCTCCATTAGCTAATGCCGACTCTTCGGCCGCCTGCATAATGGCAACAACATCGCGTGATTGCTCTGCCACAACTGACATGGGGGTCGCATCATGAAGATATGAGACTAAGGATGCATAAAAGGAGTGTGGTGCTTGGGCAACATGGCCAATCACATCGCTACTTCCATCGGCCCGGTGCAAGGTAATAATCGCTGGCAGATCAGCAACCAAACCGCCAGCTGATTCATCCCAATCACCAATTAACGCGCCCTTGGTTCCTAAGACATAAAACTTTGGTTTGCGGGCAGCAGCTAAATCTGAGTTAATAAAAATAGCCTGTAATCCATCTTTAAAATTAATACTCACTTGTGCATGATCAGCATTTGTCACATGATTCCAAACCCGCTTTTGGTTGAGTCCACTGACAAAATCAACACCAGAATCAACGATTGACATGATCTGGTCAATAAAGTGGCTGCCCCAATCAAAGATTGCACCGCCTGATACAGCTGCATCTGAGTGCCAGAATGAACAAGGCTTGCCATATCCACCAACAAAGCTTTCATAGTGAAATACTTCACCGATCTGATCAGAATCAATCAGATGCTTCATGGTCAGAAAATCTAGGTCATAGCGTCTGTTTTGATAGACGACTAATAGTAATTTCTTGGATGCAGCCAGTGCCATTAATTCATCACACTCTTTTGTTGTCAGTGCCATTGGCTTTTCCAGCATGACGTGCACGCCAAGTTCTAATGCTTGTTTAGCCCATGAGTAATGACTATTAGGGGGAGTCGACACAACTACTAAATCAATCTCACCTGATTGCAACATCTGGTTTGCATCTGAAAATGTTTGAATACCGGGTGAGAGTTGCAAGGCCGCACTCAAGCGATCAGGGTTGGTGTCACAGACTGCTGTGAGTGCAAGGCCTGAAGTGGCCTGAATCGCTCTATTGTGTTCATCCCCGATTGCCCCATATGCAAGCAAACCGACCCTGATATCTGGCTTTGACACTATTTAAACCCCTTGGATTGGTAAGAGGCCACACTATCGCTCAAGTAATCCCATGGCACATTGAAATTTCTGTGAAGAACAAGGGAGTTTATTTGGCCAGGGGGTTGTGTACAGGCTTTGAATCCCACTAGGGCTTTAAAACAATACGGATTGGGTTGCCAACTTTGTTGGCTAACTTATCCAAAGCTTGCGCAGCACTTTCAAGTGGCATTACTTCACTTACTGAGTGGGATAGATCCAAACGCCCAGAGGCTGCTAATTCGATTAACTCTGTTACGTGATGGGCCTCTGAACCATAGTGACCCATGATCTGTGTGCGCATATAGGTAAAGGCCATGTCATTAGGGATAACAATTGGTTCATTAGCAATACCAACTATTACTAAGCGCCCCTGTTCACCCAACATAGAGAGTGCTTGTTTTCTTACTGAACTCACACCTGCAAAATCAAAGACAGCGTTGAGGCCACGATGCTTTTTTAACTCAGCATCATCAGGGGCATAGGCAAAATCGGCACCACGCGCAAGTGCGTTAGTTCTAGCATCCTCGCGTGGATCAATTGCAATAACAAAAGCGCCAATGATTTTAAGTAGTTGCACGGCATGTATTCCAAGGCCCCCCACACCAAAGACAGCGACCTTCTCACCAGCCACCACTTTGCCCGTTGATGTAATAGCTGCCCACGGTGTTGAAACAGCATCAGGAATGATTGCAGCTTGTTCAAAGGGAAGTGAATGCGGGATCTGTGCAACGAGTTCTGCTTTAGTAACAACGTATTCAGCCCACCCGCCGTCATAGTCAAAGCCCATCGTTGTTATCTGTTGATTTGAATTGCGCTCACCTGCAATAACAACGACTCGATCACCAATGGAAGATGTTGTGACACCTGTGCCTACTTGATCAATAGTTCCTGCAACTTCATGACCGAGCGTGACGTGATCACCCTCTAGGTAGCCGGGAGATAAAATCCCTTCCAGAAAGTGCACATCAGATAAACACACACCAGCAGCACCTACTTTAATGCGCACCTGTCCAGCAGCAGCATCAGGTGTTGGCACATCCACAACCTCAAAGGCGCGCGTAGAAACAATTATTCTTCCTGCTCTCATTTGATTTTGCCATCTGCTCGGTTAATCAATGTGTTGACTGCATCGCCAAAGTGCGCAAATGCTGGATTAGTTGTTTGTCCCACTCTATAGCGGGCCCAAATCTGTTGAATGATGACAGCTAATCTAAAAAGGCCAAATACTTCATAGAAAGTAAAGTCATCGCAGCTTCGACCACTGAGCGCTAGATATCTAGCCACAAACTCATTGCGAGTAGGCATGCCTTCTAGATGACTCGGTTGGCGACGAAGGGATGCAAAAGCAGGTTCATCATCTCTATCGACCCAATAAGCAAGGGAAGATCCCAAATCCATCAAGGGATCTCCAACAGTTGCTAACTCCCAATCTAAAACACCTACGATGCGTGCTTTCTCTAAATCAAAGACCACGTTATCTATGCGCCAATCACCATGGATGACACAGGAATCAACATCTTCTGGTTTATTAGCATCTAACCAAGCCATTACTTTTTCACCGTTTGGCACATCATCAGTTAAGGCGTTGCGATATCGCTTTGACCAACCTTCCACCTGTCTTGCCACATAACCACTACCTTTGTTGAGCTCACTTAATATCGATGCATCAACACCGTGTAGTTGCACCAGACCATTAATGAGCGAATCAGCCATCATGGCCACATCAGTAGTAGTAATCTCTTTTTCAATATCTCTTCTAAAAATATCTCCCACAACCCGCTCCATGACATAGAAATCTGAGCCCATGATGGAGTGGTCTTCACACAACGCAAACATCTGCGGCACCAGGTCATAACTAGGTTTTAACCGAGATTGAATTAAGTATTCCCGCTTCATGTCATGAGCAGAGACTGCCTTGGTTCCAACGGGCGGCCTGCGCAGCACTAACTCTTGTCCTGGATATTGCAGAAGGTAAGTCAGATTGGATGCACCACTTCTAAACTGCATCACTTCAGGTTCTTGCTCGTGGGTAATAAAGGGGCGTAACCACGAATGCATGGCACTAATATCGAAGCGATCCTCATCTCGGAGCGCAGTTAAATCTTTCATGACAAATAAGGCTTGATTTCTAAACGTGCAATATCTCGGATATGCACCTCATCTGGTCCATCAACTATGCGCAGTGTTCTCATGCCTGCATAGAGGGATGCAAGGGGAGTGTCCTGACTTACTCCTGCTCCGCCATAGCTTTGTATTGCATGATCAATAATGCGCTCTGCCATTTGTGGCACAGCCACCTTGATTGCAGCAATCTCTTTGCGAGCACCTTTTGCACCCACTGTGTCAATCATCCAAGCAGCTTTGAGTACTAATAAACGTGCTTGTTCAATATCAATGCGTGCTTGGGCAATCCACTCTTGGATAACCCCTTGTTTTACAAGCTCTTTACCAAAAGCCTCACGAGAGACCGTGCGCTTAATCATGAGCGACAGAGCGCGCTCTGCCATACCAATAGCTCTCATGCAGTGATGAATACGTCCAGGACCAAGGCGGGCTTGGGCTAGTGCAAAGCCTTCGCCTTGTTCTCCAAGGAGGTTTGTCTTTGGTACTCGAACGTTTGTAAAAGAGATTTGTGCGTGACCATGTTGATCTGTGTAGCCAAAGACAGTTAAGTTGCGCTCAACTTTAACTCCTGGCGTATTCATAGGCACCAGCACCATAGATTGCTGATGGTGATCATCTGCCTCAGGATTTGTCTTACCCATCACAATAAGTATTTGGCAACGCTCATCCATCGCACCTGTTGTCCACCACTTTGTGCCATTGATGACAAAATCATTACCGTCAGTAGAAATAGTGGTTCTAATATTTCTAGCATCACTTGATGCCACATCAGGCTCAGTCATTGCAAAAGCAGAACGAATACGTCCATCAAGGAGTGGTTCTAACCACGCCTTCTTTTGTTCATCAGTTGCAAACATATCTAGAAGTTCCATGTTGCCTGTGTCAGGTGCTGCGCAGTTGATTGCCTCTGGTGCTAACTCAGGAGACCAACCTGTTATCTCTGCCAAGGTTGCATACTCAGTCACAGATAAACCATGTTCTGGGTTGTGACTGTGTGGCAAAAACAGATTCCATAAACCAAGTGCTCGTGCTTTCTTCTTTAGCTCTTCCACAACAGGTGGCAGGCCATGTGGCTTGCCGGCAGCGATGAGCGCATGGCGTTGTTGTTCATAGATTGCCTCTGATGGAAAAACATCAGAGTCCATGAAAGCTTGTAGTTTGGCTGCGTATTGGCTTGTCTTAGCACTTAAGGAGAAGTCCATGCCTTAACCTTACGCATAGTTACCCAATTTGAGGAGAAGAAGAATGAGCATTCTGGACCGCTTTCGTTTAGATTCAAAAGTGGCAGTGGTCACCGGCGCATCCTCAGGTCTTGGCGTTGCATTTGCTAAAGCCTTAGCCGAGGCAGGAGCCGATGTTGTTCTGGGTGCTCGTCGCACAGATCGCCTGGATGAAACAGGTGCTCTCGTAACTGCTGCAGGGCGCAGATATGCAGCCCTGACAACAGATGTGACAAAGGTTGAAGATTGCAACGCACTGATTGCTCTGGCCATAGAAAAATTTGGCCGAGTAGACATTTTGGTTAATAACGCAGGTGTTGGCACAGCAGTTCCTGCAACTCATGAAACACCAGAGCAATTCAAATCAGTAATAGATGTCAATCTCTTTGGTGCTTATTGGATGTCTCAAGCTTTTGCTAGAGCAAACAAAGGCGGAGGCGCTATTGTTAACATCTCAAGCATTCTTGGAATAAAGCCACAAGGTCTGCCACAAGCAGCCTATGCCTCCTCTAAGGCTGGTCTGATTGGTTTAACTAGAGATCTAGCTGCGCAGTGGACGGGACGTAAAAACATCAGAGTCAACGCACTTGCTCCAGGTTTCTTTCCTTCAGAGATGAGTGATGAACTACCAAAAGATATGGTCGAGATGGTCAAGATGTTCACACCAGCAGGTCGCCTAGGAGATCCAGAGGAGTTAGCAGCAACGCTTATCTGGTTAGTGAGTGATGCTTCAAGTTATGTAACAGGGATTACCGTGCCAGTTGATGGTGGATTGGTGATGCCGTAGTCATTTTCTAGACTTTGACTTAGGCTTAGATTATGCAGAGGAAATCGCATCTAGCGTTAGCGATTGTTGTGCTGCTCTCTCTTTCTTCACCTGTGTATGCAGCTGCCCCTAAGGCTGGAAGTAAGTGCACAAAGGCAGGTCAAACAAGCACATCAGCCGGAATCAAATACACCTGTGTTAAATCTGGAAAGAAGTTGGTGTGGAATAAGGGAGTTGCGCTCAAGAAATCTGAGCCAGCACCTGCGCCAAGTCCAGAAACAAAAGTTGAGGTAAAAAACCTTTTAAGTAGTGATCCTAGAATCACACCCTTCTCTGTACTGACATCCATGGATATCTGTAAGACAGTCGATAAAACACCTGATTACGCATGGGGTGGCAAGATTCTCCATCGCAATGGTTTTCCACGTCCGGACACATCTGTAGCAGGCAAGAAATCAGCCAAGATTTTAGTAGTGCCAATCATCTTTAATGATCTTCCATTTCGGGAGGAAAAAATACAGCGTGGTCAGATTTTTTCATCAGATGTAGATCTACTCAATGAAACAATCCCACTTATTAAAGAGAGTTTTAAGGCCTTATCGGTTCAAAGATTTGAGGTAGAGATAGATGTCTTACCAAAATCTCAATGGTTAGTTTTTAATAGAGATAATCCACTTAGCGGTGTGTGGGGTGTTGATAACTTCACAACCTTGATGGAGATCATTGAGAAGGAAAAACCAGATTTTAACTTTGATGGCTATGACACCTTTGCCTTTATAAGTGGCAATGGATTGCC
>CALBFE010000059.1 GCA_937888825.1 uncultured Actinomycetes bacterium
AATTGTTGATGCGCTAATCCCCATTGCGCTGGCAATTGCAGCTGGGTCAAGGCCGTGTGGTGTGCCAAAGACGCTCTCAAAACCATCCACACCGCGTTGTGGCAAAGTAGAAAAAATGCCACCTCCATCGTTGTTAATCACAATGAAGCAGCAATCAATATCTTCACGATGAATCAAGCCAGTTAAATCATGTAAGAAAGATAAATCACCAAGCACTGCAAATGTGTGCTTACTTGCTGAGGCGATGCCTAGTGCAGTTGAGATATTGCCATCAATGCCTGCTAGTCCACGGTTTGCATAAGTTCGCACACCTGAACGAGGTGCACCGAAACCCTCTAAATCTCTAATGGGTCTAGAAGATGAAACAAAGAGTGTGGAACCTTCAGGCAAGTTGGAAGCTATCTCTCTGGCAATCACAGCTTCGCTAAATCCATTTAGCGCGTCAATACTCTTAGCAGCGCGATCTGCATATTTTTTCCACTGCTCACTCCACTCAGGTGATGCTGTTTTTGTGTTGAGCTCTGGAATCTGCATAAAGCGCTTATCTGCATGTCTATCACTATCTACAGTTACCATACGTGGATCGATAACTATCTGAGTGGGCGCAAGTTTTAGGAACATATTGATTGAGCGAGACAAAGTTGTACGACCTATAACAATCACCGTTTGCGGAATCAAAGCTGCACGAATTTGAGCTGAAGTTAAGAAAACGGAGGCATGTGCAACTGAATCAGGAAATGAGAGTGGGTCTTCAACAATAGTCGGCCAACCTAATTTTTTGGCGAACTCTCTAACGCTATCAAGGCTTAAACCACCACGATCATGACCAATAACTAAAACACCTCTATTGGCATCACTCTTAAGTGTTGTTGGCTTGTTTCTGCTCTCGAAAGCTTTAGCTGAGATTACAATTTCATCTAACCACTTCTCAGATTCATCCGGCAGCATTGGTTCTTCGAATTGAACATTTAAATGCACTGGGCCATTTCGCAAACTATCAAATGGCAGTTCCATGGGAAATACAGGTCCATCAATATCTGCAAAGTAGCGAACTGCTTTCCCATAAATTCTTGCTTGCTCGGTCGTTTGATTAGCACCGGTTTTGCGCAAGATTGCTGGGCGATCAGCGGTTAAAACCAAAAGCGGTGCATTGGTGTGGCTGGCCTCTAAGACCGCTGGGTGGTAATTAGCCACAGCAGTTCCACTCGTGCAAACAATGGGAACCGGGCGACCTGTTGCTTTAATGATTCCTAAAGCAAAGAAGGCTGCTGTGCGCTCATCGATTCGCACATGCAATTTTATTAATCCACGTTTAGATGCAGCAAAGAATGCAAGTGAGAGTGGTGCGTTTCTAGAGCCTGGAGAAACAACCACATCAGTAATGCCCGCTTCAATAGTCTGGCGAACAATTACCCGTGCAAGGCTGGTTGAGTTGTTCATTCCAGTAGCGCCGCTGTTCTCATGATTCGATTCTTCCACCAATCAAAGCGATCAGCTGACACTGCTAGCCCATCAAAGTTGGGCTCAAAGCGCTGGATCTGCATTTTTCCATCAACAATTGGAATCTCTGCAACGTTCTTTGCTAGCAGTGAGCCTGTGCCAAGGCCGTAGTCATAACTCAACTCTTCAAATGATGCCGCTAAAGTCAGTCCGTAGTTGATACCCACCGCACTTTCAAGGGCACTTGAAACAACAACTGGCAGTTTGTGATGGGCAGCTAAAGCATGTGCGTTCGCAATTCCACCTAGCGGTTGAACTTTTAGCATCAAAATATCAACCGCTCTGCTCAAATCTATTTCGAAAGGGTTTGTGCTCTTCCGAAGTATTTCATCGCCAACAATCTTTACATCCACTCGTGATTTCAATTCACGTAGCTCGTCCACCGTTGCACAAGGTTGTTCTACATATTCAATTTCCCCGCAGCGCTCTAAGAAGTGTGATGCCTGATCCACGCTCCATAAACCATTGACATCAATGCGGATCTTCGACTGTGGGCTCAGTTTTCTTACCATTGCAATTCTCTCTAGATCTTCTTTCTCGTTAGTTCCCACTTTAATTTTTATTGTGGTGCAACCTGGGAATCCTGCAAGAATTTGAGCAATTTCACTTTCGCCATTTAATGCAGGCATAGTTGCATTGACACCTACTGAGCTTCGATAAAGCTTTGGGGGTACCTGCGTAGCAGCTTCAATTGCACACGTTAACCAGAGTGATGATTCTTCATCAGAGTATTCAAGAAAAGGTGAAAACTCGGCCCAACCTTGGGGGCCTTTAAATAGAGCAACTTCACGGTGGTTGATTCCACGAAAATTAACCTTCATTGGAAGGCTAATAACTCGCAAGGAGTCAAGAATCAAATCAAGCATCGTTTAGGGGCGCTTTGGAAATTTCCCGAAATCAGGGTCTCGTTTTTCCATATATGCATCGCGTCCTTCTTGACCTTCTTCAGTCATATAGAACAACAAGGTTGCATCCCCTGCTAACTGCTGAACACCGGCTAATCCATCATCTGCTGCATTTAAACTTGCTTTAAGTAGACGCAGTGCAAGTGGAGAGTTACGTAGCATCTCGCGACACCAAGAAACTGTTTCTGCTTCTAACTCTGCAAGTGGAACAACGGTATTAACAAGTCCCATATCAAGTGCCTCTTGGGCGTTGTATTGGCGAGTCATAAACCAAATTTCACGGGCCTTCTTTTGACCAACATGTGCTGCAAGTAGACCTGCACCATATCCACCATCAAATGAACCAACCATTGGACCAGTTTGTCCAAACTTTGCATTATCTGCAGCAACTGTTAAATCGCAGACAACATGTAATACATGTCCCCCACCAACAGCCCAACCAGCAACCATTGCAACAACAGGTTTAGGTGTGCGACGGATCTGTACTTGTAGATCTAAAACATTCAGACGTCCAATACCTTTTTTAGCTAACTTGTCATCGCCAAGGTACCCATCATCACCGCGGACGTTTATATCTCCGCCGGAGCAAAAAGCTTCAGTACCTTCGCCAGTAAAGATGATGACGCCGACTTCTTCGTTATCGCGCGCTAAGTGAAAAGCTTCAATTAATTCAATAATAGTTTGTGGGCGAAATGCATTGCGAACCTGAGGTCGATTAATGGTGATCTTGGCAATGCCATCACCCATTTGATATTTAATATCAACGAACTCTTCACCGCCGGGCGCAGTTATCCAATGAGGTATCTCACGGCTACCAAAATCACGCTTAAAGGGCTTGCTCACATTTCCTCCATAGTCTTTACAAGGGATACCCTACGGGGGCAATGGAGATGACGTCACAACGAGATATTCACCGGGTTAGTCCTGCGTGCGCAATCCCTGATTTAGCGGGGGAAATCACAGCAGCCCTGGTTGGTACTGGCCCAGCCTTGGGTCTTGGCGAAGTTCGATCAACGAGCGCCCCTTCACACATCGCTTTAGTAATTGGTACCAGCGGCACAACAGGAATGAGCAAAGAGGTTGCTTTCACGGCTTCTGCATTACTTGCATCTGCACGGGCTTCAAATAAATTCTTAGGAGCAAAAGCTGGGCAACAGTGGTCTTTATTCTTACCGTTAACACATATTGCTGCAGTCAATGTGATTATTCGATCAATGGAACTTAGAACACTTCCTATTGATCTACGTGAGCATCAAGGTGAATATCCAAAAGTTGATTTCACGTCAATTGTTCCAACACAGTTATTTCGCGCACTCAATAGTGATGAACGTTTACTGCGCCATCTACAAAGCGCACAGGCCGTCTTAGTTGGCGGTGCTGCGCTATCTCCAGCCCTTAGCCAACAAGCAACAACTGCTGGGATTAATGTTGTTGAGACTTATGGAATGACTGAAACTTCTGGGGGCTGTATATATAACGGCCAGGCAATAGAAGGTGTTGAATATTCACTCAATGAAAAATCCTTAGTTCAAATCCGTGGTTCAGTAATGTCTGATACTTATCTCAATGCCCCTGAGCTCTATACACTCAGTGATGGATGGTTTGTTACAAATGATCTTGGTGAGATCAAAGATGGAAAACTTCATATCTTGGGACGCGCTGATGATGTAATCATCTCAGGTGGTGAAAATGTCTCATTAACTGCCATTGAAGCAACGCTTTCAATTCGATATCCAGAGATTGAGTTTGCTGCCTTTGCAGTTAATGACATTCAGTGGGGCCATGCTTTGCACCTCGCTGTAGTTGGTGAAATCGGCGAAAGCGAGATTGCACATTATTTAGAGGCAGCGTTAGGGGCTGCATCAAAGCCAAAAGGAATTCATCACCTAGAGCAGCTACCCTTGCTCGGTATCGGCAAAGTCGATCGCAGCGCACTGGCGAAAATGGTGGGTAATGAATAAGTGGATTCTTGGTGCGCGTCCGCGCACTTTGCCTGCAGCTATTGCTCCTGTAGTTGTCGCTACTGCACTAGCCGGTAGTGACTGGAACTGGTTTCGCGCTGTTCTTGCGCTCAAGGTCGGAGTTTGGCTTCAGATCGGCGTTAACTACGCCAATGATTATTCCGATGGCGTAAAGGGAAGCGATGCTAATCGCATTGGGCCAACTCGTTTAGTTGCAAGTGGTTTAGCAAGTGGTGGGCAAGTAAAGCGAGCAGCATTTATCTCTTTTGCAATCGCATCAATCGCTGGATTATGGCTATCTCTACTTAGTTCACCATGGTTAATTCTCATTGGCATCGCAGCCATTGCTGCGGCATGGGGTTACACCGGTGGAAAGAATCCATACGGATATAGCGGGTTGGGTGAAGTTTCAGTTTTTGTTTTCTTTGGATTAACCGCAACGGTTGGCACTTACTACACACAAACCGGTCAGGTCTCGGCTTTAAGTGTTTTGTGTGCCGTGCCAATGGGTTCACTAGCCTGTGCAATCTTGGCAGTGAATAACATCCGCGATCTGGCACAGGATGAATTAGTTGGCAAAAGAACTCTTGCTGTAAGAATGGGTGATTCAAGAGCTCGCAAAGCTTTCCTGGTACTTCTAGCCATTGCGCACCTAAGTGCACTTGCAACCGGGCTTCCTCAATCACTATTAACTCTGCTCGTGCTTCCATTAACAGTCTCAATTTCGCGTTCAGTAATCTCTGGCGCAAGCGGTGCGGCCCTTATTCCCCTGCTGGGTAAGACCGGCAAACTACAAATGTTTTTTGGGGTTCTCTTTGCTCTGGCTCTAGCGATACAATAATCCCATGGCCAGATTCATTATTATCTTTCTCGTCTTTGGACTAACTATTTATGCTCTGATAGATTGTGCTCGTAAAGATGATTCAGAAATCAAAACTTTGCCTAAATGGGGATGGTTATTAGTAATCATTCTTATTGGACCACAAGCGTTAGCTATCGGCCCCATTGCTTATTTAATTGCTGGAAGAAATCCTAATAACCGTGGACGTAAACCGAAGCGCCGCATCTTGCCTCCAGATGATGATCCAGATTTCTTGAGGAAGCTCTAACTCCTATAACCCTGAGTACGTGTGCTTTCCTGTGCCCCAAATATTCACGTAAACATAGTTAAATAGAAATGTTGAACCCGCAAACAAACACAACCATGCAGCTTTGCGGCCACGCCAGCCAACGGTTACACGTGCATGCAAATAGGCTGCATACGCAACCCATGTAATAAATGCCCACGTCTCTTTTGGATCCCAACCCCAGTAACGCCCCCACGCACTTTCAGCCCAAATGGCCCCTGCGATAACTGCAAAAGTCCATAAGGGAAAGACAAATGCAACAAGGCGATAAGATAACTGATCTAGATCTTCAAGTGATGGCAAACGTTTTGCCCAAGCGGTTCTTTCTCCGCGAGATTCCATTGCATCTAAATAAAGATAAGCAGCAGCAATTGCATTGGCTAATAAGAAAACGCCCCCAGAGATAATCGCTGCAGAGACGTGAATGACTAACCAGGTTGATTTAAGTGCAGGAACAAGAGGTGCACTTGGTCGATAGAGAACTGCAACAGCTGTTCCAAGCGTTAGTAATACTGCGATTGAAACTAATAATCCCAACCAGCGAAGATCATGCTTACGAAGAGCGACAAGGTAGGCACCAGAAAATGCCAGCGCGCCTGTAATTGAAAATTCATACATGTTGCCCCATGGCACTCGACCAGCAGAGAGTCCACGAGCAACAACGCCAGCAAATAGGAGAACAAATCCCAAAATCATCATGGCCGTTGCAATGCGCGCAACTTTTTCGGTGCGCTTGTAATCAAGATTTTTCTTTGAATCTGTAGTCGTTACACGAACCGCCCAAGCAGTTTCAACTGCGTGTGCAAAAAATGACAAGGTGTATAGCGCCATTGATGAATACACAAGGTAATTAGAGAGATAAGCCCAAGTACGTGACATTTATTTCCCTCCCTTTAACTTCGCTATAAATTCTGCCATTTCAACATCTAAACCTGGTGCTGCATTTTTAGCTAATCCTGCAACTTCTACCGACTTACCAACGCGAATCCAGATTCGGCGGCGTCTTGTAAACAGTGATGCAAGTAAGCCCAGAATGGCAACAATACCGCCGAGCAAGGCAAAGTTCTTGCCAGGATCATGGACAATTTCTAGGTTGACCCACTGGAAATATCCCTCGAAGGTTATTGAACCTTGCGGGTATGTAAATGTCTCACCTGGTTTTAATGATTTAAGGCCCACCTGGGTCATCTTTGATGTATCCATGCGATAAACAGATTGTGGAACTCCGCTATCGAGTCCTAAATCACCAATCCATGCAGCCAATAAAAGTCGTGGGTCTAAGGCTTCAGGGAAAACACTTACTGCGCCATCTGCACCACTGCGCGCATATGTTGGAACAAATGAACCCACGAATCCGATTTGTGGATCGGCATCTGGAACTTTAATTGCGCCAATTGATCGCAAGTTCGAATCCTGTGGCAAAAATGGCACTGGCCCTTGCATTGCAACATTGCCCTTTGAATCCCTTACAGTCACAACTGGTGAATAACCATTTGCTTGTAGATAAATACTAGTGTTGCCCATTTTCAATGGCGAGTTAACTTTAATGGTGCGCAGCTCAGACTGACTTAAATCACCTTTAGCAAATTTCACATCAAGGGTGTAATCCTCTGGTGAGCTTGTGACAACATTGTATTTCGCCGTAAATTTCTCAACTGTTAGTGCAAAATCAGAAAGATTGTTTTCATTAAACAGCTTGCCGTTATTTAAAGAGTCATAACTAGTTGTGGTGTTTATAAAGCGCTCACCAACGTTAAGAATTGCCATTCCCCGCATCCCAAACAGAGAACTAAATGAGATCCCTAGCAAAACAAGTATGAGCGCTAAGTGGAAAAAGAGATTTCCTGTCTCACGCGCAAATCCTTTTTCAGCCGAGATAGAACCATCTTTTTCTAAAACTCTAAAGCGCTTTGATTTAAACCAAGCACGCGCTTTCTCTAACTCATCGCCTTGAGCAGACCAGGATGTGTGGTGCTCCATGCGATCAAGATTCTTTGGTGTGGCAGGAGGCAACGCTCTCGCTGAATGAAAATGTTCAATTGTTCGTGGGAGCACGCAGCCAATAAGTGAGATAAAAAGCAGGATATAGATAGCGCTAAACCATGGAGATCCATAAACATCAAAGAGGAAGAATTGGTCCATCCATTTAGATAGCTCTGGTGAATTCTTGAAGTATTCACCTACTCTGATGGGGTTCTGTGTGCGCTGAGGAATAAGTGAACCAGGTATCGATGCAACACCGAGTAAAAGTAAAAGAATAAGTGCTGTCCGCATACTTGTTAATTGACGCCAGCCATAACGCAACAGGCCAACGCTACCAAGCTCTGGGACTTCTATTTCTTGGCTCATTTAAACCACCGGAATAAAACCTGAAATGAAAGAGCGCGATGAGTTCATCAATTGGCTCCACAAGCCACTGACTTCTAGTAAACCAATAACTATGAGAAACACTCCACCGATTTTAGAGATTAAGTCGCCGCGCTTAACTAAATACTTGCGCATCTTCTCTGTGCGATCTAGGAACAAACCTGAAGCCATAAATGGCAGACCCAATCCAAGGCAGTAACCAAATGACAACAGCGCTCCGCGCACTGCGCTTGATTCTTGGAAAGCTAAAGTTTGAACTGCAGCTAATGATGGGCCAATACAGGGAGTCCAGCCCACACCGAAAAGAATTCCTAAGAGCGGTGCACCAACTAAGCCACCAGTTGTTTTAATCGTTGGGCGAAACGTTGGTGCAAATGGGAATTTACCTAGAAATATAAAACCTAGAAATATCGTAATTACACCCAGGACTCTAGATATCAAATCCTCATTTGCAACTAATTGATTACCTAGTCCTCCAAAAATTGCACCGAATGAGATAAATACAACGCTAAAACCAAGAACAAACAAGATTGAACCAAGAAATACTTTGCCGCGATTTGCGGAAAAGCCCGCAGCAAAGGACAAATATCCGGGAACAAGTGGCAATATGCAGGGAGAAAGAAAAGAAATTAGGCCCGCCACAAAGGCCACTGGAAACGCGGCAATTAGAAACCCGCTCATGATTTGTTCTACGAAGAATTCTTTCATTCCTTGCTCACCCGCTCAATTAACTCTGTAAGAGAGGCAACGGTGACTACACCAGATATGCGTGCAGCAACCTTGCCAGCCTTATCAATTACTACCGTTGAAGGGATGGCATTTGCGGGAAGTGATCCTTTAAAGCCAATTAATAGTGAATCATCGATAAGTGTTGGATACGGAAGTGCAAAACGTCTTTGAAAAGCCTCTGCAGTTGCAGGATTATCACGCGTTAAAATTCCAATAAAAGCCACTTCACTATATTTGTTTGCAAGGGCGGCAAGAGTAGGAGCTTCGGCTCTACATGGTGAGCACCAAGATGCCCAAACGTTTACCACAGCAACTTTGCCAACTTCAAATCTATAGTTCGTGCCAGATAAAGTCATTCCAGACATGGCTGGTGCATCCACTCTCTTTTCTGGACTAATAAAAGTCACAGAACCATTTCCGGAAACAAAGGATTCTTGTGAGCTCGAAGTTCCACCGCCGCCACAGGAAGAGAGCAATAGTGCAATAGCTACAAGAGCTAGGCCTTTAAATCCTGGTTTCATCAATTCTTCTTTGGCAACAAATGACGTGCTGGTTCAGAGTATGTAAGACCTGAGATTAATCCTTCATCATCAAAGTGAACACTTGTCACAGATGCTAAAGAACATTCACGTCTACGCGGGTCGTGAAGCAATCTACGATTTTCAATTGCACTTCGTAGAATCCAAATAGGTAGTTGGTGCGAGACAACAATTGCATCTTTGCCTTGTGCTGCATCACGTGCCGCAAATATTGCAGCCAGCATTCGATTAATTTGTTCCTCATATGGTTCACCCCATGATGGTCTCCATGGATTCCATAAATAAGGCCATGAGGATGGATGCTTCAACACCCCATCGCCAACACCAAAAGGTTTTCCTTCAAAAACATTTGCCGCTTCAATTAATCGCTCATCGGTTGTAATTGCAATGTTATGAGCCGCAGCTATTGGAGCTGCGGTTTCTTGTGCTCGCTGCAGTGGGGAAACATGCAATGCGCCTAGATCAACAGTGCGCGACCAATCACCCAATGTTTTTGCCATTTCTTGCCCGCGCACAGAAAGACCCCAGCCGGGTTGGCGGCCATAGAGAATCTTGTTGGGATTTTCTACTTCACCGTGGCGCAGGACATGGACAGTTGAACTCATTGGTAAAGCATAAAGCGTCCCAATTGATGCAAGTTCGTTAAGGTAGTGACATGGCACTCACAGCGAAGCGGGCAGCCTTTTTTGATGTAGATAACACCCTGATTCGTGGCTCAACTCTCTACTTCCTGGGTAAGGGCATGTATCAGCGTGGTTATTTCACAAAAAAGGATATTTCGCGATTCGTTTTGGCCAACCTTAGATTTCGTCTCACAGGTAAAGAAAATAGAGAAGAGATCAAACGTTTTCAAGATGCTGCCACAGATTTTATTGGTGGTCACAACGTTGAAGATATAGGAAAGATCGCTCAAGAGATTTATGACCAGTATGTTTCACCCGCCCTATGGCAAGGCACAATCGATATTGCCCAAAAGCACTTATCAGCAGGTGAAGAAGTGTGGCTAGTAACAGCAGCACCGGAGGATATGGCTGTGCTCATCGCTAAGAGATTAGGTTTTACTGGAGCGCTTGGAAGTAAAGCTGAAACTAAAGATGGTAAATACACAGGAGCAATGCTGGGTCTTCTACTACACGGAAAAGAAAAAGCTGTTGCTGTTCGCGAACTGGCTCTACAAAAAAACCTAAACCTTGATGATTGCTACTCATATTCAGATAGCCATAATGATTTCCCATTACTTCAATGCGTCGGACACCCTTCAGCAATTAATCCAGATGCAGTCTTGTCCTTGCGTGCAATGGCTGAAGGTTGGCCAATCCATGATTTCCGCCGTGCCCGTCATTTAGCCAAGATTGTCTCCCCGGTTGTTGTCAGAGTTGCTGCCCTTGGAACATGGTTGACCCCGCGTAGAAGGCGACGTTGATTAACCCTTAAACACTAAATGCCAGTAATGTAGGCAAGTTATGGAAATGCGCTCCTTCTCCGACTACTTACGTAGTGTTGATGATGCTGCCTTCCTAGAATTATTTAGTGCTCGCCCAGACTTAGTAACTCCAGTACCACCAGATATCGCTTCACTTGCAGTTCGTGCATGCTCAGCACCTAGTTTAGCTCGTGCAATTGATTCACTTAATCATTGGCAGTTCCAAGTATTAGAAGCTGCAGCCGCCCTCAATGAACCTTTTTCATTGAAAAGCATTGTTGCAATCACAGATAAAGCTGCATCTTTAGCCTTAGATCACTTGATTTCGATTGGTTTGGTTTATCCATCCGATGATGGAATGCGCCTTCCTTCACAACTAAGAGATGTGATTGGTAATGAACCTGCAGGACTTGGCCCTGCGTCAGTTGCAAAAGTGAAAGTTGCTGAGATTGAAAAGGCACCACCTGAAGCTAAGAAAGTTTTAGAAAGATTAATTTGGGGTCCTCCACGTGGAAGCGTTGGAGATATCAAGAATCCTGGTCCAGGAGTTGCTTGGTTGCTAGATCAAAAATTCCTTGTGCCTCTTGATCAACGAACTGTCATATTGCCTCGCGAGGTTGCGATTCATCTTCGTGGTGGCAAAGTTCACAAAGAAAACTTTATTGTTCAACCAAAATTAGCTGGAGCAAAACGCAACGAAGGACAAATTAATCTTGCAGCCATTGCAAATATTTCAACAGTTTTGCGCTGGGTGGAAGAACTCCTGAATTTCTGGGCAGATGAACCATCTGATGCGCTACGTGCTGGCGGCTTAGGTGTGCGTGATTTAAAGATTCTTTCTAATCACTTGGGTGTTGATGAATCATGCACGGCTTTTATTACTGAGCTTGCATATCTTGCTTCGCTCATTAGTTTTGATGCCCAAGATCGAATAATGCCAAGTAATAGATTTGATATCTGGTTGATGCAAACTCCGGCAGATCGTTGGCAAGTTCTTGCTTCGCAATGGCTCATTACTTCCAGAGTCAGCGGGCTAGTTGGTCGCGCAGAGTCTAAGAATGTTGCAGCGTTAGGCCCTGAATTAGACCGCGTGAACGCCTCGAAGGTACGCGCCTTAACTCTCTCTATTCTTAATGAGAATCAAGGTATCGCACCTGAACTTGTTTCATTCAATGAAGTAATTGCTTGGCGCGCCCCAGTTCGCCGCAATTCATCACTACAAGAAGAGCTAGCCAGCTGGACTCTTCGTGAAGCCGAATGGCTTGGTATTACTGGACAAGGCGCAATATCTAAGTATGGCGCTGAGTTCCTAGGCGGAGAAGATTTAGCAATCATTAATGAAGATCTACCTAAAACCGTTGACCACATTTTGATTCAGAGCGATAACACTGCAATTGCACCAGGCCCACTCGAGCATGAAATTTCACAGCAACTGGCCATGATGGCCGAAATTGAAAGTCGTGGCGGTGCAACTGTCTATCGCTTTAGTGAAGCAACGATTCGCAGGGCACTTGATCATGGCAAAACTGGGGATGAAATCAAAACATTTTTAACTAAAACTTCTAAGACTCCGATGCCCCAACCTTTGGAATATCTAATTGCTGATGTTTCTAAAAAGCATGGCAAGTTACGTGTTGGAAATACATCTGCCTTTATTCGTTGTGAAGACACAGCGCTCATTTCTCAGATAATGAATGATAAAAGATTAGAGATCCTTGAACTACGTCGGATTGCACCAGAAGTGGTTATTTGTGATCATGATGCAACAGATACCATGCGCATTTTGCGTGAAGCTGGATATCTTCCTGCAGGTGAATCAGCAACGGGAATTATGCTTACTGGTCCACGGTCAAATCGTGCATTGACTAAACCACGACCACCTCGAGTCATTGGTGAAATTGAAATACCAACCGAGGAGAATTTAAATGCTGCAATTCGAGCAATACGAACAGGTGAAAAATCTACTCACAAGCAAACTCATTTGCGCCAAGCTGCCAATGAAGCATTGGGTGCCTTGCCCCGCACAACGGCAAATGAAACTATGGATTTAGTCAATAAATACATCATGGAGGAGAAATCACTTTCTATTGGATATGCCGATAACAATGGCGCAGTCACCCACCGCATCATCGATCCAATACGTGTCAGCGCTGGTGCTGTGATTGCTCGCGATCATGCAACCGGGGAAGTCCAGTCCTTTAGAATTCCCCGCATCACCGGCGTTGCGCCACTATAGGATTAACCCATGTTGGCCGCCCTTGAAGCTCTGGTTAAGTTGGAATCCCCAACTGAAGATCTAGAGGCATGCCAGGACGTAGTGCGATTAGCAAGTGATATCGCAACAAGAGTTCTTGGAACTCCAGCAGAAATCCGCGAAGTTAATGGCCGTCCAGTTTTTTGGTGGGGCGCAAATAATCCTGAAGTAGTTGTGTTGGCTCACTTAGATACGGTCTGGCCTAAGGGTTCTTTCACACCGCTTTGGAAAGTTGAAGGAACTAAAGCAACTGGTCCTGGAATTTTCGATATGAAGGCAGGATTTATTCAAGGGCTCTATGCAATGAAGGGCATTACCGGTTCTGCGGCATTAGTCGCAACAACAGATGAAGAAACTGGCAGTGCGACAAGTAAGGAATTTATTAAGCAGATCTCTGCTCAAGCTAAAGCAGTTTTAGTATTAGAGGCATCACTTAATGGAATGGTTAAGACTGGCCGTAAAGGTACAGCGATGTATCAAATTAAAATTCATGGCAAGGCATCACATGCTGGTCTTGAACCAGAAAAGGGAATTAACTCCGCGGTTGAGATTGCCCATGCAATCATCGCAGTTGCAGCTCTTGAAAATAAAGAACACGGAACAACTGTTGTCCCAACAATGTTGCGTGCTGGTAACACAACAAACACAGTTCCAGATTTAGCCGTACTCGATCTAGATATTCGCTCTTACTCAATGGATGATTTAAAGCGTGTAGATGCAGCGATTAGGAATCTAAAGGCAGTTAATGCTGATGCGCGTTATGAAATCACTGGTGGCTTTAATCGCCCACCACTTGAGACTTCTTCAACTATGGCCCTCTATGAGCGTGCAGAGAAAGTAGCTAAAGAGTTAGGAATGCCTCCTCTTGGCCACGCCTCCGTTGGGGGAGCTAGTGATGGCAATTTCGCAGCAGCAGCCGGCGCCCAAGTCCTAGATGGCTTAGGCGCAATCGGTGGTGGTGCTCACGCAGCACATGAATGGGTTGATATCAGCGTTCTTGAGATTAGAAGCAAGTTCCTACATGCATTAATTAAGGATTTATTAGATGACTGATGGCCCGTTAATCGTCCAAAGCGATAAAACGCTGCTATTAGATATCGATCATCCGCTTTCTACAGAGTGCCGCCGCGCAATTGCACCTTTTGCTGAATTAGAGCGCTCCCCTGAACACATTCACACCTATCGTTTAACTCCACTTGGTTTATGGAATGCGCGTGCTGCCGGCCATGACGCTGAGCAAGTAATTGATACTTTAATTAAATATTCACGTTATGCAGTGCCCCACTCAATTTTAATTGACGTAGCAGAGACTATGTCTCGTTACGGACGCCTGCGTCTTGAAGCAGACCCCGTCCATGGATTAATACTTGTCACAACTGATTCAGCAGTTCTTGAAGAAGTTATTCGAGCCAAAAAGATTCAACCATTACTTGGTGCCCGTATTGATAAAGAAACTATTGCAGTGTTGCCAAGTCAGCGCGGACAGATTAAACAATCTTTGCTTCGCCTTGGTTGGCCAGCAGAAGACTTTGCTGGTTACGTTGATGGACAAGCCCACGAAATTGCACTCAAGCAAGATGATTGGAAGATTCGTCCTTATCAAGAGTTAGCCGCTGAAGGATTTTGGCATGGCGGATCTGGTGTGATTGTTTTGCCCTGCGGTGCGGGAAAGACAATCGTTGGCGCTGCAGCTATGGCACATGCCAAGGCCACAACATTAATTTTGGTAACAAATACCATCGCTGCAAGACAATGGCGCGAAGAGTTACTTAAGAGAACATCACTCAATGAAGATGAAATTGGTGAGTATTCAGGAGCTAAGAAAGAGATTCGCCCTGTCACTATTGCTACCTATCAAGTAATGACGAAGAAAAAGAACGGGGTTTATGCCCACCTTGATCTCTTTGATTCATATGACTGGGGCTTAATTATTTACGATGAAGTTCACTTACTTCCTGCTCCCATCTTTCGCTTCACGGCAGATATTCAATCTCGCCGCCGATTAGGTTTAACCGCCACATTGGTGCGCGAAGATGGAATGGAAGGTGAGGTTTTCTCACTCATTGGTCCTAAACGCTTTGATGTTCCTTGGAAAGAAATTGAATCTCAAGGGTATATCGCACCTGCAGAGTGCATTGAAGTACGAGTAAACCTGACTGAAACCGAGCGCTTGACCTATGCAACAGCTGAAGTTGAAAATCGCTATCGCTATTGCGCAACTACTCGCACAAAGCGTGATGTTGTTGAAGCACTTGTTAAGAAACACCAAGGCGAGCAGATCTTGGTTATTGGTCAATACATTGATCAGTTAGATGAACTATCTGAGGTCTTAGGCGTGCCATTGATTAAAGGTGAAACACCTATTAAAGAACGCGAGATTCTCTTTAATAAATTTAGATCAGGAGAAATAACAACTCTGGTTGTTTCAAAGGTTGCTAACTTTTCAATTGATTTACCTGATGCAACAATTGCTATTCAAGTCAGTGGCGCATTTGGAAGTCGTCAAGAAGAAGCACAACGATTGGGACGCATCTTGCGCCCAAAGTCAGATGGACGCACAGCAAAGTTTTATTCAGTAGTTTCTAGAGACACCATTGATCAAGACTTTGCCCAGAACCGTCAACGCTTTTTAGCTGAGCAGGGTTACTCTTATAAAATTATTGACGCTGACGATGTTTTTCAAGGGAAGATTTAAAGCGTTCAGGATCAACTCTAAAGAAATCATGGTGAATTCCATCTATATGAATCACTGGAACTTGTTCACCATAAAGCTTTTCTAACTCTAAATTTCCATCGATATAGTTTTTTTCTATCTTAAAATTAAGTTCTACCTGCATTCCTTCAAGAACTTCTACTGCAGTATCACACAAATGACAGCCAAGTCTTGTGAATACGGTTACCACTGTCATTGCGCTTGCCCTTCCTGTCAGTTTCCTTAGAGAGTTGCTTCATCTAACCCCCGGGCTATGAAGCAATCATCCCACCTTGATAGTGTGCCCCTGTGCGAAAAGTCCTCTTGAAGAAGGTGCGGGCCAGCGTTGTTACGCTTGCCCTTCTTGCTTCGATTTTTTCTGCGCCATCTGCAGATGCTCTCTACAAAGTTATCCCTGCAACGCAATGGGGTCATATCTATGCTGGCACTGCAACAGATAAAAAACCTGAGCAACGCGCTCCAGCTAAGAATTTGCAGGCTAAATCTAAAATAGAAGTTAAATACAACAACTTCCCTGACTGGGCTAAAACGGAAGTCCAAGCCGCGGTAGAAGTATGGGCTGCCAATTTTTCATCTACGGTGACAATTAATGTTGACGCATCGTGGGGTCGCTCAAGTTCTTGGGGAATATTGGGAAGTGCGAGGCCAACAAATTTCTACTCAGGTTTTTCTGGTGCACCTGATCCATCACTTTGGTACACCGCGGCTATGGCAAATGCGCTTTCCGGTAAAGATTTAGATAGAGCTAATCCAGAAATGATTATCCAAGTTAATTCAAACGCTGCTTGGAACACCCGCGGGGATGGCATGCCAGGTGTTAATGAATATGACTTGGAGTCTGTCTTCTTGCATGAGATTGCACACGGCTTAGGTTTCTTATCAAATGATGCCTACGATTCTTTCTACGGTATTGCCAGCTTAGATCAACCAACTCCATTTGATGCCTACGCACAAACTACAGATGGTCGACGCCTTGCAGATTTACCATCACCGTCACTTGAACTTGGTACAGCGCTTACATCTGAACTTGTCTGGTCAGGTCCTCTTGGAATTAAAGCTAATAACGGTGTGAAGCCAAAACTTTACACACCATCTAGCTATCAATTAGGATCTTCAACTAGCCACTTAGATGAAGCAACGTTTTCAAAAACTGGTTTAGATTCAGTAATGACACCTAATTTAGATCCGGGTGAGATCTTTAAAGAACCAGGACCGCTGTTATTGGCGATGATGGAAGACATGCGCAACAAACCACCAGCCGGCATTGCTACTGGATTACCTGAATCCCCCCGCAATGTTCAAGCATTTATCGGTGATTCTTCTGTGCTTATTTCATTCGACCCGCCAGTAAATATCCGTACTGCCCAAGTAACTGAATATATTGTTAAGAATCTTAAAACTGGAGTTGAGAAGAAAGCGCTTTCCAGCCCGGTTGTGATCGCTGGATTACAGAATGGTATTTCCTCTACGTTTTCAGTTGTTGCAAAGAACTCTTTAGGTCTTTCTGCCCCGGCAATAAGCAAGGCTGTCACTCCACAAGCCGGATGGAAGAGCAAGGTCCTCGATGCAACTGCCGATGGAAAATCGGTATCCGGTATAACTTTTAATGGCCGACCTGCTGTGGCCTATTCCGACACAAAGAGCGGTGACTTAAAACTTGCAACTTTCAACGGCAAAGTTTGGAAGAAAGTAACCGTTGATGGTGCTGGTGGAACACGTGGACGAACTTCTCATCCGATATCAGGGCAAATCTCAATGTGTGTTAATGGAAGCGGTAAAAAGCAGACGCTGCACCTTTTCTATAGTGATTCAACTGAGAAAGACCTGCGCTATGCAAGTTATAACGGTAAAAGCTTTGTATTTGATGTGGTGGATGGTGATGGACTATCAGTCAATGACTATTTAGATCCTATTCGTGTTCGCACATCAAGTGATGTGAGCGTCTCCAATGCGTGTGTTGCTTCGGCCTCTGCTATTCAAGTTTTCTACCGTGATGAGAGTCAAGGTGTTTTACTGGGCGCAGTAAAAACAAAAGCGCTCGGCTGGACTTATGAAATGATTGATGGAGATCGTACAACTGACGGCCGCACGACAGGTGATGTTGGGTTCCACCTACAGGCAATCTTTAATGGGTCTAAGACTTACCTTGCCTATGATTCTGTTGTAACCATGAATCAAAAGAAAGAGATAACTTCTGGGGCAATCCGTGTGGCAACTCGTGCTGGAAGTGATGCAAATACGTGGAGCTATCAAACTCTTGATATCTCAACTGATGATGCAACTGTTTTTGGATATGACGTTGCAATGTCTAAGATAAATAGTGATGTATTCATTACTTGGTTGGCTACGTCACAGACCACCTTCCCAAAGCCAAACCAACTGCGATGGGCGTTTTTGAGTAAGCCACTTGAAATTTCAAAAATTACAACTGAAAATTTTGGAACACCGGGTGAGTATCTATCTACCGATGGAAAAACAATTCTCTTTAACTGCCAGGAACGTCTATGTGCAGTTGATACAACCAAGAAAGATCAGGGCCGAGCTGCTATCTCCCTAATTAGAAGCACCCAAGGCTCTGAACCTACTCAGAGCACCTGGGTGATCGTTAACAAAGTTAAGTATGTGCTTGCCACGGTTAATGGAAAGCTGGCCTTACTAAAACCGTAATTACTATTTAGCGTTACGGCGCTGAATGCGAGTCTTCTTGAGAAGTTTCTTATGCTTCTTCTTCGCCATGCGCTTGCGACGCTTTTTAATTACGGAACCCATATATCACGCTCTCATTTCTTTTATCGTTAATGCTTAGGAAGTTAGGTTACCTCTAGTTGAGGGTAAAAATCGAAACGGTTTCTGTGTTTGACGTCATGCATATGAGCCCTAAATCCTTGGAAACATAGAGCCCCAGTACTTCTTTTTGCTCGGTGGGGACACTGTAGCCGGCAGTAATGACACCTTTGGCATCAAAGCTCAGAAGTAAGCCTTGCGCACTCTTAGGTGCCCAATTAGCCAGCTGTTTAATCGCACCCTTTGATTGGAAAAACGCATATGTTGAACTTGAAGTAAAAGTTTTTCCAGAAGATGCAAATCTATAGGTCCACGATGGAACGAATCTACTTGAAAACTTTGTTATGGCACTTTCTACTTTTATCCCTGTTACAACTTCTCCCCCAAGTAAAAGAGAGTTAGTTGCACTTAGCCAGTTTCTAGATGCTTTCGGGGCACTGCTGCGCACAACTGTAAGTAGTTTTCCGGCTTTCGAAACTTTGATAATGACACCATCAACTTTTCCAGCCAGTTTCTTGCCCCTTAAAGTTTCACTGCTTGAACCAACAACTGTCATAGATCCATCAGCATTTTTAACTACAGATTCAAAAACAGTTAATTCTGTGCCCACCGCAATTGGCTTAGCAATCGCACCTGCTAGATCAGCGCTAATTATTGCGCCAGAGCTTCCAACAGCAGTTATTCCTTTTTTATCTACCGCAATTGCATTAATTAACACCGGCGAACTGAGTTGCAATGTGTATTGAACAAGCGCCTGTGTTGTGGGATTAAGCGACCACAGCGAAAAAGCATCTAGGTCAGCACTAAAAATATCGGCAACAGGAATAGTTTCATCTGGGTTTAATGCAGTTTCAGATGGAAAAGGTGTCGGCGTTGCTCGAGCTAGTGAAGTTGAACCTGCAAGCCAAATAACTCCACTGCTATCAACTGTTGCTGCTGTGGCAACTGAGGGCGAAGCGTTATCAAGCTCTATATTCCAAAGCTCTTTTCCAGCTAAATCTAGGGCTTTAACAAATGATTTTTCATCTTTATTGCCATAAACAATGATTGTTTTACCCGACGTTACTAAGCCAGCAAACTCATCAGTCGAACCCACTGTTGTGAGTAATTTGAGGGATTTAACGACAGGCTTTTTGGGTGCAGCATTGGCTAACGGAATGAACATGAGAGAAGAAATTACAACTAATGAAAGTAAGCGTCTCACGCTAATTCCTGCGAGCGATCGCGCGCGGCTTTCATAGCTTGGGCAACTACATTACCCAGTTGATGTGATTCAAAGGAGGCAAGAGCTGCGGCAGTTGTACCATTTGGACTTGTGACATTCTCGCGCAGAGTTGTTGCACTCTTTCCTGATTCATCAAGAAGTTTTGCTGCGCCAACAATTGTTTGCACTGTAAGAGTGGTTGCATCAGCATCTGATAATCCAAGGGCTTTTGCCCCATCAATCATCGCTTCAACGAATCTAAAGAAGTAGGCAGGACCTGAACCACTGGTGGCAGTGACGGCATCTTGTAAATCTTCGGTTACTTGAATGGTTTTGCCAGTTGCGGCTAGAAAGCCTGAGACAAACTCAGATTGCTTCGCACTTACACCCGCTCCAAGTGAGATTGCAGCCATTCCTGCTCCCACCAACGTTGGGGTATTTGGCATGACTCGTACAACAGGATTACCTGTTCCAAGGCCTTGTTCAATAAATGAAATCTTCTTACCTGCAGCAAATGTGATTACAACAGCTGATTTATTGATTGATCCCTTGATTTCATCAAGGGTTGCAGCCATATCTTGTGGCTTAACGACGAGAAGCAGTGCATCGGCCTTTGAAACATTCGTTGCTATATCTTCAACCTTAATTGCGTATCTGGCGCTTAACTCATCAGCTCGGTCTTTACGCTTTTCAGAGATGGTGATGGACTCTGGTGAGATGCCATAAGAAATCAGCGCAGCGATAAGGGCTTCGCCCATTACTCCCGCACCAATTACTCCAACTTGCTTCATGTAACAAGCCTACCTTTATGCCTGTAGGCTCTGCGACTATGTCTGAAATAAAACCTGGGTTTGCGCGTGATTGGGTTGAATTTAGCGACCCCAATGATGAAGAGGAAATCTTCAAGTGCGATCTCACTTGGTTGACCTCATATTGGACCTGTATTTATGGCGATGGTTGCCAAGGTGTATTTAAGAGCCAACCATTTGCAGGTTGCTGCACAGAAGGTGCAATGTATACAGATGAAGACGATGAGAAGCGCACAGACAAAGCTGCGGCTTACTTAACTCCAGATATGTGGCAATTCTATTCAGAGGCTCGTCCTAAGAAGCCTGGTGGAGCTTTGCGTATTTCTGAAAAAGATGAAGATGGAGATCGCAAGACTCGTCGCGTTGAAGAGGGATGTATTTTCTTAAACCGCAAAGGTTACGAAGCAGAAGGCTTCACTGGTTCATTTGGTTGCGTATTGCATCACTTGGCAATCAAAGAAAAGAAACACTTTGTCGATACAAAGCCAGATGTTTGCTGGCAGTTGCCGTTGCGTCGAAGTTTTGAAACTCGCGAAGTCGGCGAGCGCGAATATTCAATTACCGTCATCGGTGAATACGAACGCCTTGCATGGGGCGATGGCGGTGAAGATTTTGATTGGTACTGCACTAGCAATCCCGATGCACATATTGGAACCGAGCCGGTGTATATCTCCAACAAGTACGAACTCCAGAAACTTATGGGTGAGCAGGCCTATGCCGAGCTTGCACGCCTGTGTGACATTCGTATTGCAGGTATCAAGGATGCTCAGGCCCGTTCACTTCCCCTCTTTGTTATCCAACATCCAGCAACTCTTGCCGCCCAGAAGAAATAGTCAGTCCTTGGTTCTAGGCTCTACCCATGGCCAAAGTTGAGAAGGATCCATTCCGCTGTAGTGAATGCGGTTGGAGCTCGCAAAAATGGGTTGGCCGCTGCGGTGAATGCCAAGCATGGGGCTCTGTTGAAGAGTTAGCTGCGCCTAAGAAACTCTCACTCGTTCCTGGAAATGTAACGAGTAAAGCAACTCCTATTGGCGATGTTGATCTATCTGCTGCACATGCACGTCCTACGGGGGTATCAGAGCTCGATCGCGTGCTCGGTGGTGGATTAGTTCCAGGTGCTGCAATCTTGTTAGCTGGTGAACCAGGTGTTGGTAAGTCAACTCTTTTGCTCTCGGTTGCGGCGCAAACTGCATCTAAAGGAATTCCCGCACTTTATGTCAGCGGAGAAGAATCAGCATCACAAGTTCGCTTACGTGCAGAGCGCATCAAAGCAATTGATCCGCAGTTATTTCTAGCATCAGAGACAGATCTGGGGGCAGTCATTGCCCACATCGATGCAGTCAAGCCACAGTTATTAATTATTGACTCAGTCCAAACTATTGGTAGTAGCACAGCCGATGGTTCACCTGGTGGTGTAACACAAGTGCGCGAAGTTGCAGGAGCACTCATTCGCATCTGTAAAGATCGTGACATCACATTACTTCTTGTGGGACATGTGACCAAAGATGGATCAATTGCAGGTCCTAGACTTCTAGAACACATCGTTGATGTTGTTTTGCAGTTTGAAGGAGAGCGTCACTCCCGTCTTCGTTTAATCCGTGCAATTAAAAACCGATTTGGCGCATCAGATGAAGTCGGTTGTTTTGATTTAAGTGATTCAGGAATTGAATCTGTTCTTGACCCAACAGGCCTCTTCACATCACGTCATGCCGAACCAGTTCCTGGAACATGTGTGACTGTCACACTTGAAGGTCGCCGCCCACTACTTGCAGAGATTCAAGCCCTTGTTAGTCAGGGACGCGAAAATGATTTCGGAAATGCACGTCGTGTTGTCTCTGGCCTTGATTCAGCCCGCACATCAATGACTTTAGCTGTCCTAGAACTTCGCGCAGGAGTTCGTGTGGGTGGCCGCGATGTTTATGCAGCAACAGTGGGTGGCATGAAAATGTCAGAGCCGGCTGCTGATTTAGCACTCGCCTTAGCTGTTGCCTCTGCAGCTAAAGGTTTAGCGCTTCCTTCTGATTTAGTTGCAATAGGTGAAGTTGGTTTAGCTGGTGAGATTCGAAGAGTTAGCGGTGTTGATCGCAGGCTCCAAGAGGCCTTTCGCTTAGGTTTCAAGCGTGCACTAGTTCCAACGGGATCAGAGACAAAGATTGCAGGCATGGAGATCTTTGAAGTCTCGCGTCTTGATCAAGCACTCAAACGGGTAAAAATCACTGGCGAATGAACCAGCTAGAAAAACCAATAACTTCCTGGTTTAAGAAAAACAAACGCGATCTGCCGTGGCGCAAGACAACGCCTTGGGGTGTGATGGTCAGTGAGTACATGTTGCAACAAACTCCAGTCAACCGCGTTCTTCCTAAATGGGATGAGTGGATGAAGCGCTGGCCAACTCCCAAAGATCTCGCGAAAGCATCACCGGCCGAAGTTATTACAGCGTGGGGGCGTCTTGGTTACCCGCGTCGTGCTCTGCGCCTTCATGCTGCAGCACAAATCATTGCCGAAGATTTCAATAACCAAGTCCCAGAGGATCCTGCAATTCTGCAAACACTGCCTGGAATCGGTGAATACACCGCCGCCGCCATCGCAGCTTTCGCTTTTGAAAAGCAAACTCTTGTCATGGATGTGAATATAAGACGGTTATTAACCCGCATTATTGATGGCAATGAACATCCAAAGCCTGCGCCAACAACTAGAGAGAAAGCTTCACGCCTTGCTTTGCAACCCTCAAAGAATGCTCACATCTGGGCTGCTGCAACGATGGAACTTGGTGCACTTGTGTGCACATCCAAAAACCCCATCTGTGAGCAGTGTCCGGTAATTGGGCAATGTAATTGGCGAAAGAATGGTTATCCAAAAACTGATTTAGTACGTAAATCACAAGATTGGCATGGAACCGATAGAAAGTGCCGCGGCACAATTGTGCAAGCTTTGCGTGAGAATGAATCGTTAACTGAGAATGCAATAAAGAAACTCTGGCCGGATGAATCACAGGTAGAAAAAGCTCTTAAAACCCTGCAAGAAGATTTACTCATAGAAGCTATCCCCCGCAAGCGATATAGACTGCCCGCATGATTCGGGTTGCGCTTAAGCAAGATGCTCCACGCATCCTGCAGTTAATTAAAGATTTAGCTGACTATGAAAAAGCTCCACTAGAGGCAAAGGCAACTCTACAACAAATTGAAGAGACTATTTTTGGTGATAAGCCAAGTGCTTTCTGTCATGTTGCAGAAGTTGATGGAGAAGTAATTGGAATTGCTATCTGGTTCCTGAATTACTCAACATGGCTTGGAAAACCAGGTTTGTATTTAGAAGATCTCTATGTTGATCCTGCCCACCGCGGCAAAGGTTTTGGAACGGGATTTCTAAAGACACTTGCAAAGATTTGTGTTGAACGCGAATATGAAAGATTCCAATGGTGGGTTCTTGATTGGAATGAGCCGTCGATTGAGCTTTATGAATCCATAGGCGCAGTGGCCATGGATGAATGGACGGTATTTCGTCTTAGCGGGGATCCATTAAAAAATTTTGCTGATAACGCTTAAATAGTTGGAATCACAATCTCGTTGTACTGCAGGAAACTAGGTTTAAACGGTGGATCAAAGCGAGCGACTCTAGTCTCCTCAGAAAGTGTCACGTTTTGCTTTTCGGCAGCAGCACGAAGCGCAGCGATTTTCTGTGCAGATAACGCAGTAGTTGCTTTGCCACGAAATGAAGCAGCAACACAAATCTCTGCAGCAAGTTCGCGCAAGACAACCTTAGAATTAATTGGGAGAGGCATATCGGCAAGCGTGCTTCCTGCTGGCATCACAAATGAGACAAACCATTCATTCTCCGTGAGATTATCGAATCTTTTCGCA
The DNA here is from genome assembly GCA_937888825.1 of uncultured Actinomycetes bacterium. Classification (GTDB taxonomy): domain Bacteria; phylum Actinomycetota; class Actinomycetes; order Nanopelagicales; family Nanopelagicaceae; genus Planktophila. The sequence continues at coordinate 24,176 of CALBFE010000059.1, forward strand.
GTAATCACAGGAGCAGTCATAGCTATTGCCTCCTCGGCATTATTGCCTTTAGAGATGTAACTAAAGAGTGAACCAAAAGCAGAACTTCCAGCATCGGAGTAATTGGCAGAACTTTTGACTTCGGCAATTACACAGGGCTTATATTCACGGATTTCAAACTCTGGATACGTTTTTAATACCGTGAACTCTTGCCTCTTAGTCATTTAGTTATTAAGCAGTTGGTGCTTCAGCAAGATCTTCAGGTGAATCAGGCATCGCAGCCTTAGCTGCGCCTTTAAATGTGAAGGTTGCTTCTGCGTCTACACCCTCAACATCAACTACGATGATTTCGCCGGCCTTTAGTTCACCGAACAAGATGCGCTCTGAAAGTGCATCTTCGATTTCACGTTGGATTGTGCGACGCAGTGGACGTGCACCTAGAAGTGGGTCATAACCACGAGCAGCAAGAAGGCTCTTAGCTGCTGGAGTTAATTCAATTCCCATATCTTTTGCCTGCAGACGGTCATCTAGGTTCTTGATCATCAAATCAACGATTTGAATAATCTGATCCTTAGTTAACTGGTGGAAGACGATGACGTCATCAATACGGTTGAGGAACTCAGGGCGGAAATGATTCTTAAGTTCGTCATTTACCTTGCCCTTCATACGATCATAATTTGTTTGATCATCATCGCTGTTAGCAAAACCAAGGCCCAGGCTCTTTGAAATATCGCGTGTGCCAAGGTTTGTAGTCATGATGATGACAGTATTTTTGAAGTCAACGGTGCGTCCTTGTGCATCAGTTAGACGGCCATCTTCAAGAACCTGAAGAAGTGAGTTGAAGATATCTGGGTGTGCTTTTTCGATTTCATCGAAAAGAACAACTGAGAATGGGCGACGGCGAACCTTTTCAGTGAGCTGTCCACCCTCGTCATATCCAACATATCCTGGAGGTGCACCGAATAAACGTGATGCGGTGTGACGCTCTGAATATTCAGACATATCAAGTTGAATAAGCGCATCTTGATCACCAAATAAGAATGATGCAAGGGTGCGAGAAAGTTCAGTCTTACCAACACCTGAAGGACCGGCGAAGATAAATGATCCGCCTGGACGGCGTGGGTCCTTTAGACCTGCGCGTGTGCGACGGATTGCTTGTGACAAGGCTTTGATTGCTTGGTCTTGTCCAATAACACGGTTGTGAAGTTCATCTTCCATACGAAGAAGTCGTGCAGTTTCTTCTTCTGTAAGTTTAAAGACTGGGATACCTGTTGAGATTGAAAGCACCTGAGCGATGAGTTCTTCATCAACTTCAGTGACCTTATCTAGATCTGTGGCCTTCCAATTCTTTTCAGCTTCATGCTTCTCAGTAATTAAGTTCTTTTCCTTATCGCGAAGAGCCGCGGCCATTTCAAAGTCTTGACCATCGATAGCAGACTCTTTTTCCTTACGGGCTTCTGCGATCTTGTCATCAAATGCGCGAAGCTCTGCAGGTGCAGTCATGCGCTTAATACGAAGGCGTGAGCCTGCTTCATCGATTAAATCGATTGCCTTATCTGGCAAGAAGCGATCTGATACATAACGATCAGCAAGATTTGCTGCCGCTGCTAGTGCACCATCTGTAATAGAAACACGGTGGTGAGTTTCGTAGCGATCGCGAAGACCCTTCAAGATTTCGATTGTGTGAGCAACTGAAGGCTCTTTAACTTGAATAGGTTGGAAACGGCGCTCAAGGGCTGCATCTTTTTCAACATGCTTGCGATACTCATCAAGAGTTGTTGCACCGATTGTCTGTAGTTCACCGCGAGCCAGCATTGGCTTCAAGATGCTGGCAGCATCAATGGCACCTTCTGCAGCTCCTGCGCCAACAAGTGTGTGAATTTCATCGATGAAAAGAATGATGTCACCGCGAGTTTTAATCTCTTTGAGTACTTTCTTTAGGCGCTCTTCGAAATCTCCGCGGTAGCGGCTTCCGGCAACAAGTGCGCCAAGATCGAGTGAATAAACCTGCTTATCTTTCAAAGTCTCTGGGACATCGTTTTTGTAAATTGCTTGGGCAAGACCTTCAACAACTGCAGTCTTACCAACACCTGGTTCACCAATAAGAACTGGATTGTTCTTTGTGCGACGTGAAAGAACTTGCATCACACGTTCGATTTCATTTTCGCGACCAATAACTGGATCAAGCTTTCCTTCACGGGCAGCTTGTGTGAGGTTGCGACCGAATTGATCAAGAACTAATGATGTTGATGGTGTTCCTTCTGCTGGTCCGCCAGTTTGTACTGCTTCTTTACCTTGGTAACCAGAAAGCAATTGAATAACTTGTTGGCGAACACGATTAAGGTCAGCGCCAAGCTTTACAAGAACCTGCGCAGCAACGCCTTCACCTTCACGAATAAGGCCAAGCAAAATATGTTCTGTGCCAATGTAGTTGTGACCAAGTTGCAGCGCTTCACGAAGTGATAGTTCTAGAACTTTCTTTGCACGTGGTGTGAAAGGAATATGACCACTTGGTGCTTGTTGTCCTTGACCAATAATTTCTTCTACTTGCGCGCGAACGCCTTCAAGTGAAATACCCAGTGACTCAAGACCCTTTGCAGCAACGCCTTCGCCTTCATGGATAAGCCCGAGCAAGATGTGCTCTGTGCCGATGTAGTTGTGATTGAGCATGCGTGCTTCTTCTTGAGCCAGCACAACGACTCGGCGGGCTCGATCTGTAAAGCGCTCAAACATGGGTGGGGCTCTCTTTCTTCTGACGTTATCTTTAGCCTAATACCTACAGGCTTACGCTCGCGAGGTGGATTGCTACTGTCTTTTACAACCCAATAACTAGCCCTTTTATGCCCGTTTGAGGCTATATCTAGGCCAGTTTCTTGAGCATTCGGGTGTTGCCAAGGGTATTTGGCTTGACTGATTCAAGATCTAAAAACTCAGCCACACCGGCGTCATAAGAACGCAGAAGCTCGGCATAGACCGTTGGGTTAACTGGGGTGCCTTCAATTACTTCAAAACCATGGGCCCCAAAGAACTCAGTTTGGAATGTAAGGCAGAAAATCTTTTCTACACCCACTTCACCGGCGCGTTCAATTATCGCTTCCAGAATTTTATGTCCAATACCTTGCCGGTTGAGCTCTTTCTTAACGGCCATGGTGCGAACTTCAGCTAAATCTTCCCAGAGAATATGAAGTGCCCCGCACCCAACAACAACACCATCAACTTCAGCGACAATAAATTCTTGAACGCTTTCATACAAAGTTACGGTTTCTTTCGCCAGCATTTGGCCGGGAGCAGCGTAGGAATCAACTAGTGCACGGATTGCCTTCACATCATTAGTTTTTGCGGGGCGAACAACCAGCATTCTTATTCAACCTCAGGCTTTACTAATGGGAACAAAATAGTTTCGCGAATTCCAAGACCGGTTAGCGCCATCAATAGGCGATCAACGCCCATTCCCATACCACCCATAGGTGGCATACCAAACTCCATTGCACGTAAGAAATCCTCATCTACTTGCATTGCTTCAAGATCGCCCTTAGAACCAAGTGTGGCCTGTTCAACTAATCGATCCCTTTGAATAACTGGATCAATTAACTCTGAGTAACCAGTTGCTAATTCAAAACCATCAATATAGAGATCCCACTTTTCTGCCACACCAGGAATATCACGATGTGCACGAACAAGTGGAGATGTATCAACTGGGAAGCCCATAACAAAAGTTGGTGCAATCAACTGATCTTTAGCAACGTGCTCGAAGATTTCTTCGGCTAACTTGCCCGTAATCCACTTTGGATCAATCTTTATGCCAAGCTTCGTCGCAATGGTTTTTAACTCAGCAATAGAAGTAAGTGCAGTAACACTTTGGCCAACGCCTTCAGAGATAGCCTCATATAGGGATATTTCGCGCCAAGTGCCACCCAGATCTGCCTGGCGGCCATCGTGGTGTGTAACAACGTGTGAACCAGCAACTGCCATCGCAGCGCTTTGAACTAGCTCACGAGTTAAGTCAGCAATGCTGCGCCAATCTCCGTATGCCTGATAACTCTCAATCATTGCAAACTCTGGTGAGTGTGAAGAGTCAGCGCCTTCATTGCGAAAGTTTCGATTAATCTCAAATACGCGCTCAATTCCACCAACCACACAGCGCTTTAAAAATAACTCTGGGGCAATACGTAAGTAAAGATCCATGTCATAGGCGTTAGAGAAAGACTTAAATGGGCGAGCAGTAGCTCCACCATGCATAACCTGCAACATAGGTGTTTCAACTTCAATGAAGCTTTGGTTATGGAAAGTTTCACGCAAAGAACGCATCACTGCAGGACGCAAGCGTGCATTTTCACGGGCCTCTGGACGAACAATGAGATCGACGTAGCGCATGCGCACGCGTGTTTCCTCTGACATCGGTTTGTGATCATTGGGAAGCGGGCGAAGTGATTTAGAAGCTATCTTCCATGAGTTAGCAAGAATAGATAGTTCGCCGCGCTTTGATGTGATGATTTCGCCTGTCACAGAAACAATGTCACCTAAATCAATATCTGATTTCCAGGAATCGAGTGACTCTTGACCGATTTTATCGAGTGAGAACATAGCTTGAAGCTCAGTGCCATCGCCTTCACGAAGGGTTGCAAAGCAAAGCTTTCCGGTGTCGCGCTTGAAGATAATGCGCCCTGTTAAGGATTCAATATCACCTGTTGCAACATCGATTTCAAGTGCTGAATACTTTTCACGTACTTCTTTTAAAGTTTTCGTGCGCGGCACAGAGACTGGATATGGCTCAGTTCCACCTTCTAGTAGCGATGCACGCTTTTCACGGCGAATGCGTAGCTGCTCTGGCAGATCCTCTTCGACAGGTGTGTTCTCTGTACTCATAATGAGGCGAAGTCTACCGAGTTATGCATTTCGTTCGTGAATTAAACGAAGGCCTATGAGCGTTAAATCTGGCTCATGATGCTCGATAGTTTCAGAAACGCCAATTATCAGCGGGGCTAAACCACCTGTAGCGATGACTGTCGGTGCTGTCGAATAGCTTTCAAGAAGTTCGGCTGTAATGCGATCGACTAATCCATCAACTTGTCCGGCAAATCCAAAGATTGTTCCAGACTGAAGAGCTTCGACTGTATTTTTCCCGATAACGTTTTTAGGACGCACTAATTCAACTTTGCGAAGTTGGGCTGCACGAGAAGCTAGGGCATCAACAGAGATCTCAATTCCAGGTGCAAGTGCGCCACCTAAGAACTCACCTTTTGGTGAAACAACATCTAAATTAGTTGAAGTACCAAAATCAACCACAATTGCTGGACCACCGAAAAGAGTGTGTGCGGCCAAGGTATTAACGATTCGGTCAGCACCAATTTCCTTCGGATTATCAACTAGAAGAGGCACGCCTGTTTTAATTCCAGGTTCAACAATTGTGACTCTAATATCTGAAAAATAATCATCAATCATTGAGCGCAGCTCGCGCAAAGTTGCTGGCACCGTTGAGCACACTGATAGACCAGTAACTTCAAAACCATCTACAAGTGAGCGATATTGCAGCCACAGCTCGTCGGCTGTGCTGCGCGGATCTGTTTTTACGCGCCATGAGCGCACTAACTCAGCACCTTTAAATACTCCCAGTACAGTATTGGTATTACCTACATCAACAGTTAGTAACACTTAACGCCCCTCTCCCATTTTCATATTGTCAATTAAGCGGACTCCATCTATCCAACCCGCAATAATCGCTCTTTTGTGACGTGTTTGATCCGTAGCTACTTCAAATGAATCTTCATCAATAATCGCTGCATAATCCTTTTTAAACCCAGATTCAGTTGCAAGCGTTGAATTAATTATTTCATGAGCGATGGCAACGCTTGGAGCTAGATGAGCTGCAGCTAAAGCTCGCTGGATCACATTGGCACTTACCCGGCCTTCTTCGCTGAGTCGAACGTTGCGTGATGAAAGGGCAAGACCATCAAACTCGCGCACAGTTGGCACACCAACAATTTCTACTAAGCCTTTCATCCCTTTGATTATGGCTAACTGCTGGAAATCTTTTTCCCCAAAGATGGCCATTTGTGGTTTAACAATTTCAAATAATCGATTAACAACAGTTACAACACCGTCAAAGTGATCGGGGCGAGAATGACCTTCATATAGCTTGCCTAGCGGGCCAGCGCTTAACTTCTTAATCTCATTTGGATAAATCTCGTCATACTCAGGCATCCACACTTCTGTGGCTCCAGCCAAAGTTGCTAATTGAATATCTCGCTCTGGACTGCGTGGATAATTTTTAAGATCATCTGGATTTTCAAATTGAAGTGGATTAACAAAAATACTTACAACAACTTCTTTACTTAAACTGCGAGCACGCTTAATCAACGCTTGGTGGCCTTTATGCAAGGCACCCATAGTTGGCACTAATACAGTCATCGTATGGCTCCAGTCCTTTCAGGTACCGGGCGAGATAAGACAAGTTTAGGGTTATTGAGGCAATTGCTCCAAAAGCTGGCTTATTTTCCCATGTGTAAGCAGGACTGCTTCGGGTTCTATTTCAAACCAAGGCTCTAAAACAAAGCGGCGCTCATGGACTCTGGGATGTGGCAGCTCTAACTCTTCACTTTTACTGAGCAGTGAACCATATTGAATGAGATCTAAATCAATTGTTCTTGGGCCCCACCGTTCAATTCTTTCTCTGCCCATAGATTTTTCAATACCTTGCAAAAGCGAAAGCAAATCTATTGCAGATAAATCACTTTCAATGATGCAGACCGCATTGAGATAATCAGGTTGTTCTGGCCCACCAACAGGTGCGGTGGAGTAGTAAGAAGAAATGCTTTGAAAATCTGTCGATTCTTTTAAAAGCGCAACTGCAATATCTAGATTCTCTTTTGGGTTTCCAATATTTGCCCCAAGTGCAATAACTGCCTTCATCGCTTGCGTGTGATCTGCACGGCAATATCTTTAAGAACTGCGTCCACTGGCGCTTGTGGCTTATGAACGGTAACTGTCACAACTGAAACTTTCACGTGGTCTTTAAGAATCTGATCTGCAATACGACCAGCTAATTTTTCTATCAAATTAACTGGCTCAGTGGTAATATGCCTTACAACCAAGTTCGTAATCTCTGCATAATTAACAGTGTCTTGGATTTCATCGGTTTTAGATGCCGCGCTGAGATCTACTGTCAGCGCAACGTCTACAATGAAGCCCTGACCATTTTGGCGCTCGTGATCAAATAGACCGTGATATCCAAAACCTTCAATACCCGTTAGAAATATCTGATCGCTCATGAGCCAAGAACATCCTTGTGTGCTTTCACAGAGTGAACTCTAACTCCCCAAATGCCAGATGTGGATAGGCGTTTAGTTAGCTCGATAGTTGCTGCTTCGCGCTCATCGGGATTATCTCCTCCTAGAAAGCGTTTGCGTGATGCTCCAATTAATACTGGATAGCCAAGGGCTACAAATTGATCAATGGAATCAATGATTTCCCAGTTATGGTGAGCATCTTTAGCAAAGCCAATACCTGGATCAATAATCAAATTATTTTTAGTAATCCCAGCATCTAGAGCCGCACTCAACCTTTCCTGCAGCTCTGAAATTACATCTTTAACTACATCACCATAAGCGGCCCGCGCATCCATATCTTTTGAATGCCCACGCCAATGCATTGCAATATAGGGCACGCCTAACTGAGCCGTAGTTGGCAGCATCTCTGGATCAGCTAAACCACCGCTGACATCGTTAATGATTTGCGCGCCTGCTTTAATGGCAGCCGTAGCTGTACTTGCGCGCATTGTGTCAATGCTGATTTGTGCACCAGATTTTGCTAACTCTTTGATTACTGGAATAACTCGAGCAAGTTCTTCTTCTTTAGAAACACGTTCGACTCCAGGTTTCGTTGATTCACCACCAATATCGATGATGTCAACGCCTTCAGCCAACATCTCATGAGCCCGATTCACTGCGGCTTCAAAATCATTATGGCGTCCGCCGTCAGCAAAAGAATCTGGTGTGACATTTAAAATGCCCATAACAATCATGGTGTTTACCGATTTGTAATTAAGCTAATCGCTTCAGCACGAGTTGCCGTGTTTTGTAGTACTCCACGCACCGCGCTTGTTGTCGTACGAGCATTGGACTTCTTAACACCACGCATTGACATACACAAATGTTCACAATCAATAATCACAATTACGCCTAGTGGATCCAAGATATCAACCATCGCATCAGCAATCTGAGTAGTTAGACGTTCTTGCACTTGCGGTCTGCGTGAATACATATCTACTAAACGAGCGATCTTAGAAAGTCCAGTAATTTTCCCGCTTGGGATATAGCCGACATGTGCGACACCATGGAATGGCGTGAGGTGGTGCTCGCAATGTGAAAAAACCTCAATATCGCGCACGATTACTAGCTCTTCATGGCCAATATCAAAAGTAGTAGTTAATACATCTTCTGGTGATTGCCATAGGCCTTCAAAGTTTTCCTTCATGGCACGTGCTACACGTGCAGGAGTTTCCTTCAATCCTTCACGATCTGGATCTTCACCAAGGGCTAGAAGTAATTCGCGCACAGCTTTTTCTGCCCGCACCTGATCATAAGGACCAGAAGCACGACCATCAGTCACGGTGACTTTACTTATCGTCACTTGCAGACTTCTTTCGACGTGTGGATTTCTTAACTTCTGCTATCACTTCTACAACTCTTTCAGGAACATCCACTGGAGGTTGGACTGAAGGTATTCGAGTCGGTGAGCCTGTCCAGGCCGGACGTGGTGTTACTGCTCTAACCTTTTTAAAGATTCGAGCAATCTCTTCTTTATTTAAGGTTTCTTTTTCAAGAAGCTCAAGGACCATCTCATCAAGAATCTTGCGATTTGCTACCAAGACATCAAATGCTTCTTGATGGGCATTTTCAATAAGTGTTCGAATCTCACGATCAACTACCGCTGCGATATTTTCAGAGTAATCGCGTTGATGTCCGTAATCACGGCCTAAGAATGGCTCAGAACTTCCGCCACCAAGTTTGATTGCACCAATTGCTTCAGTCATTCCATATTGTGTAACCATGGCGCGAGCAAGCGCAGTTGCCTTTTCAATATCATTCGATGCACCAGTTGATGGATCATGGAAAATTAATTCTTCAGCGGCGCGGCCTCCTAATGAATATGCCAATTGGTCGAGTAATTCATTGCGAGTAGTTGAGTACTTATCTTCATCAGGCAACACCATGGTGTAACCAAGGGCTCGACCACGAGGCATGATTGTAATTTTGTGAACTGGATCTGTATGTGGCAAAGCATGTGCCACAAGTGCGTGCCCAGCTTCGTGATAAGCCGTTACGCGGCGCTCAGAATCACTCATAATCCTTGATTTACGCTGTGGTCCAGCCATTACGCGATCAATAGATTCATCAAGTTCCTTGTTAGTAATGAATTTCTTTTCTTCACGGGCTGTGAGCAAAGCTGCTTCGTTTAGAACATTTGCAAGATCTGCGCCAGTAAATCCTGGTGTACGACGTGCATAATCTAGAAGCTTTACATCATCAGCCAATGGTTTGCCCTTAGCGTGCACAGCCAGAATCGCTTCACGCCCCTTTAGATCTGGGCGATCAACTGCAATTTGGCGATCAAAGCGTCCTGGGCGAAGCAGCGCTGGATCTAAAACATCTGGTCGGTTAGTTGCAGCAATCAAAATAACTTTTGTATTTTCTTCAAAGCCATCCATCTCAACTAATAATTGATTGAGCGTTTGTTCGCGCTCATCATGACCGCCACCCATACCGGCTCCGCGTTGGCGACCAACAGCATCGATTTCATCAACAAAAACAATTGCAGGTGCATTTTCCCTTGCTTGGTTGAAAAGATCACGCACACGTGCGGCACCAACACCGACAAACATTTCCACAAAATCAGAACCAGAGATTGAATAGAAAGGAACATTCGCCTCACCAGCTACTGCACGAGCAAGAAGCGTCTTACCTGTTCCTGGAGGACCAAAGAGCAAAACACCCTTTGGAATCTTTGCACCTAGCGCGCCGTATTTATCTGGGTTTGCCAGGAAGTCTTTAATCTCATCAAGTTCAGCAATGGCTTCATCTGCACCTGCAACATCTTTAAAGGTTGTTTTTGGAACATCGTTACTTTGCAGCTTAGCTCGTGATCGGCCAAATTGAAATACCTTGTTTCCACCTTGAGCTTGACTCATCATCCAGAAGAAAAGGAATCCAATAAGTAAGAAGGGAACGATCGAGATTAAGAATGAAACTAATAATGACTGGGATGGGACTCTTACATTCCAACCTTTTGAAGGTGGATTTCCCGTTAAAGCATCAATAAGTGTGGGTTCTTGGCGGGCAACGTAAGAAGCCTCCACCTTTGTTGCACCTTTAATAGAAGAACCTGGTTTTAACACTAAGCGAATCTTTTGATCCTTATCAACAATTTCAGCTGACTCCACTGAGGAACGAGCAATCGCATCAAGTGCCTGAGAAGTTTCGATTTGGGTATATCGGTTTCCAGCAGCGCTAATCTGGCCAAAGATTGAAACACCAAAAATTGCAACAAGAATCCAGAATAGCGGTCCGCGCAATATGCGGCCAGAGCGCGTTGTTGGTTTCTTAGATGGTGCTTTACCAGAAAAGCTCTTCTTAACCGGACTTTTCTTCTTTGATTTTTTAGCGTCAGTCATAACTTAATTGTCTCGTTTCGTGGGGAATGAATTCTTATGAATACATGTGCTTGGCAAGCACAGCAATAAATGGAAGGTTGCGATATTTTTCATCAAAGTCAAGCCCATAACCGACAACAAAATCAGGTGGAATTTCAAATCCGACATACTTAACATCAACATGAACCTTTGCTGCTTCAGGCTTTCGCAAGATTGAAAGAATCTCAACGGTACCTACTCCACGTGATTCAAGATTTGATTTAAGCCAAGAAAGAGTTAAACCCGAGTCAACAATGTCTTCAACAATTAAAACATTGCGACCAGTGATGTCGCGATCTAAATCCTTAAGAATACGGACAACACCGCTTGATTTGGTTCCAGAACCATATGAAGAAACTGCCATCCAATCCATTTCAACGTGACGTTGTAGTGCACGTGAAAAATCAGCGACGGCCATAACTGCGCCCTTTAAAACACCGATGAGCAGTAAATCTTTACCTGCATAATCTTTATCCACCTGTGCAGCAAGTTCTTTAATTCGTGCTTGCAAAGCTTCTTCGGTGACAATGACGCGTTCGATATCGCCTGCGACTGCTGCTAAATCCACGGTGCTCCCTATGGTTGGTGACGTGAGAGCGAAAGTCTGCCCGAAAAACGCTCAACCTTCACACCGCCAGGTAAATGAGCGGGGCCTTGGCCATTCCACGCACAAATCAGGGCCTCGACAGAGCCCACATGCTCGGCAGTGACTGATCCTGTTGGGGCGCCGGCGGCATAGATGGCTCGGCGGATAATTCGAGAACGAATAGCTCTGGGCAGCCCCTGGATGTAGGAGCAATCCAAATCATGGAGATCTAATCCCACAATTTCCTCTTCTGCCCACTGATCGAGTGCATCTGCATCATCTCGAAGTAGTTGTGCACTTCGCACTAGAGCATCTGAAATTCCTGGGCCAATAGTTTCTTCTAAAACTGGCAGAGCTTGTGTGCGAACTCGGACCCGTGCAAATTGTGAATCCTTATTATGTGGATCATTCCATGGTATTAAACCAATTTCATTACAAGCGCTTTCGGTTTGCACGCGAGTAATTGTAAGAAAAGGTCGAATATATTTTCCATTTACATCTGCCATGCCTGAAAGGGAACGGGTACCTGAACCCCGTGCTAGCCCAAGCAAAACGTTTTCGGCTTGATCATTGTGAGTATGACCTAAGAAAATTGCATCTGCTTGTAAATTATCTAACGCGCCATATCGTGCCTTGCGCGCTGATGCTTCCAGGCCTTCTGTGATTTCAACGCTCACTTTTACAACGTTGCACTCAATGCCAAGTTCTTTCATTTGTTCAACAACAATGCTGGCTTGTTCGCCAGATTTACTTTGAAGTTGATGATCAATCGTTACCGCAAATAGTTGTAGTGCAAGTTTTTTTACTTCCATAGATAAGGCATAGGCAAGAGCTAAAGAATCTGCACCACCTGAAACAGCGACGACAATCCGATCACCGGCCTCCATTTTTTCCAGGAAAGGCCGGACTGCACTGCGAATTGCTGGCAGCTGTGAACTCATGCCTTAAGACTAGACCCGACCACCAAATGGCATTAAGCCCTTAACGCTGTAGATATTAGAGAATAAGAGGCCCTTGTCCTTGGAGTTAGCCTCCCACATCATGCCGTTTCCAGCGTAAATGGAGATGTGATGAATCGTTGAAATTGTTCCCTTGTAGGAATAGAACAGGAGGTCACCTGGCACTAAATCATTGAGGGAGACATGTTTGGTGTAGCCCGAATACAGTGCTGAGTTGAGGCGATCCCAATTTGGCCACCCTAGGCCTGCAGATTTATATGCTGCATAAACTAAACCAGAACAGTCAAATGTATTTGGCCCCTCTGATCCCCACACATATGGCTTTCGTGCAAGAACTTGCGTCTTGGCAAATGTGACAGCTTTATCTCGCTGTGCTTGTGTAGTTCTAACTGTCGAACGCCCCTTGAACCCAATATCTGGCCACACACTCTTTTGTCCAGCAGTTTGTGTCGCTTGATTAGCCTGAGATTCTTCAAGTAGAGCTAATTGCCTCTGCTGTTCTAGAGTTGTTCTAACTTTTCTCGCACTTGACAATTCCTTCATTAATGCATCCTGCACCTTTTGAAGTTTCGCAACTTCTTTTGCCTGCTCAGCCTTTGCATCGTCTGCAACTTTCTTGGCAGCGGAAACCTTTTCGGTTGCTTGTTGCTGCACAACCTTTGCATCATCTGCGGCTTTTTTCGCTGCTCGTGCAATCACTTCTGCAGCTTTAAAGCGATCAAGTGCAATTGAGTTTTTGACTCCCAAATTACTTAACGTACTTAATTGATCTATTAAATCTTGTGGTCCGTTTGAGCTAAGCAATGGTTCGATATCGCTCATGCTTCCACCCATGATGTAAGCATTTGTTGCCAGGCGTCCAATAATTCGATGTGCTTCTGAGACCGCTGCTGCTGTTTCTGCGGCATATTGCGCAGCAACACTGGCTGCCGCAACTGCAACTACTAACTCTTTTTGGGCTTTCACATAAAGAGCAGTTGCTGCATTTGCTTTTGCAGTTAAAGATCTAAGACTTTGATTAGCTGCAACTAATTTTGCAGCTTGAACTTCAGCAGCTTTCTTCTTCGCAGCTTCAACTTTTTTCGCAGCTGCAATTTCAGCCAATGTTGGTTTGGGGGTCTTTGCCAGAGCCGGCGCTGTTGTGAGCGTCAGACCAAGAGCAAGAGCGAGGGAAATCGCTCGGTATTTTTTCAAGTTAAAACCTCCGGGGGAAGGCCTTAAGAATAAATGGTGATCCTTAGAAAATCGTTAGTTTGAGAGCTGGTGTCGCTAATTAGCTACATCACGGCGAACGAATAGGAATGATGCAATCGTTGCCCCGATAACTACATAGATTCCACCAACTAAAAGTGCATGTGAATAATCGATTCCTGCCGAACGCCCAGTTGGAGCCCCACCCGAAGCAATCGCACCCAACTGTGCACCCGGTAGCCATTTTTCCCATGAATTCTTAACTGCAATCAATAGGTTTTCAACTATTAGCAGCCATAAGACTCCTAATGAGATAGCACTAATAGGTGAGCGAAACAGTAAACCAAGTACCATTCCAATGGTTCCAAAGCCTATAACTGAAATTGTGACGTTAATAAAAGTTGTAAAGATTGCATGGCGACCATCAGCACTAAACCATAGATCAGTTGAAACTTTAGCCCCTGGTGCCAAAATGAGAGATGCCCCAATACTGACAATTGCAGATAAAGCAATCATGATCACGGCAAATAATTTCATCGCAATAAATTTGCCTAGCAATATGCGAAGGCGGCCGGGTTGGCGGACTAATAAATTACGTAGCGTTCCATAGGTGTATTCCTGCGCGGTTTGTGCGGCAAATACACAGAGGGCAATTATTCCTAAGAATCCTCCGACATTGCTAAAACCTTGAACCCCGCCCGTTGCAAGACCGAGAACTTCGCGTCCAACAGTGCGACCACGATCAGAGTTACCTTGTGGGGAATCAATGAGGAGAAATAGTAAGGATGAAAATAGGGCACTGAAGAAGACAACTGCTCCCATAGTTCCAAAAAACAAAGTAGGGCGACGGAGTTTGCGCAGTTCTGCAAAAGCTACATTCCACATTATTTCTCACCTGTCATTTCAAAGAAAGTTTCTTCCAGGTTAGGTAGCTGTGGAGTGAGCTGGGACAAGGTAATGCCTGCATTAAATGCCGCGCGATTAAATTCTAAGGCCCATTCAGCTGGACCTTGCACATGAACTGCTCCATCACGGATAGTTGCTTGGTGACCTGCTTGTTCGGCAATTGCTAGTAATTTAACCAAGTCATTTTCACTCGCACCCTTGGCGATAATTACTGGTTGTTGACTCAGCATTAAATCACTCATTTTCCCAGTGAAAACTACTTCACCTTTGCGAAGCATTACTAAGTAATCACTTATCAATTCAAGCTCTGAAAGTAAGTGAGATGAAACAAAGACTGATGTTCCATCATTAGCTAGAGAGCGAAGTAGTGCGCGGACTTCTTGAATACCTTCTGGATCTAAACCGTTTGTTGGTTCATCTAGCATTAACAACTTTGGGTTTGGTAACAATGCAGCTGCAATTCCTAAACGCTGCTTCATTCCTAATGAATATGTCTTGAACTTAGATTTCCCGCGATCGCCTAAACCAACTTGTTCCAATAAACCTTGCACTCGATCAGTTGAAAATCCACCTAAAGTTGCCAATACATTCAAATTTTCTTTTCCGCTTAATGCCGGATAGAAAGCAGGCCCTTCAATCATTGCGCCAAGACGAGGTAGATATTTCTCTGGGTGCTTAATTGATTCACCTAAGATTTCACCGGTGCCACCCGTTGGAGTAATCAGACCTAGCAACATGCGCATCGTTGTTGTTTTACCTGAGCCATTAGGGCCAACAAAGCCACAGATAGTTCCAAGTGGGACTTCGAATGTGGCATGAGAAACCGCTATTTGGTCTCCATATTTCTTGCTTAAATCTGTAACTGAAATTGCCGTGTTGGACATGGGTGTAATTCTGCCACAATTAACCTATGAGCAAACGACCTTGGGGGCACCGGCCTCTAAATGAGCGCGAAGATCCGCAGTGGGAACTACATCCACAGACTCACGCCGTGCGCACAGGTCTTGCGCGCTCAGGTTTTGGTGAAACATCTGAAGCACTTTATTTGAATAGTGGTTTCACATATTCCTCAGCCGAAGAAGCTTTCTCTTCATTTGCTGAAGAAACTGATCACTTCCTCTATAGCCGTTTCCATAACCCAACAATTGCGATGTTTGAACAACGTTTGGCAGCAATTGAAGGAGCTGAGTACTGCGTAGCAACTGGATCTGGAATGTCTGCAATGTTTGCATCACTTGCCTGCATTGTTGAACAAGGCGACCATGTTGTTGCATCAGCTGCAATGTTTTCTTCTTGCCATGTGGTCATTACTGAAATGTTGCCAAAATGGGGAGTTACTTTTGAACTTGTAAAGGGAAATGACCCTGCAGTGTGGGCCAAGGCGTTGAATAAGCCAACTAAGGCAGTATTTATTGAAACACCAAGTAATCCATTACTTGAAATAGTAGATATCCAAATGGTCAGCGATTTAGCACATAAAGTTGGAGCAACAGTCATCGTTGACAACGTCATGGCCTCTCCAATCTTACAAAAGCCTCTAGAGCTCGGTGCTGATGTTGTTATGTATTCTGCAACTAAACATATTGATGGCCAGGGCCGTGTATTAGCAGGTGCTTTACTTGGTTCACGCGAATATATCTTTGAGAAACTCTTGCCATTTGTTCGCCATACCGGACCTGCACTCAGTGCCTTTAATGCATGGGTTTTAGTTAAATCTTTAGAAACAATGGAGATGCGGGTTCAACGTATGAGCCAGAATGCTCAAGCCGTTGCTGAGTTTCTTGAGTCGCAGAAACAAATTAAATCTGTTCGCTTCCCTGGACTTAAGTCTCACCCTGCTTATGAACTAGCCAAGAAACAGATGTCTGGCGGCGGAACCACAATTGGTATTGAATTTGCGGGTAATCAAGAGGCTGTGTTCGCCTTTATGAATAAGCTTAAAGTCATTGATATCTCAAACAATCTAGGTGACAGTAAATCTCTCATCACTCACCCAGCATCAAGTACTCACCGTCGCCTAGCTCCTGAGGTTCAGGCTGAGATGGGTATTACAGAATCTGTATTGCGACTATCCGTTGGCTTAGAACACTCAACTGACTTGATTAAGGATTTAACTCAAGCACTGAGCTGAGCAGCAACAAGTACTACTGATAACAAACTTAAATAAGTAATAGACCACTGAAAAATCTTTGCAGCTGTCTTGCCGTAATTTTCGGATCCTTCTTTAAGCGCAAGAAGTTCACGAGCAAAAACAAGTCCAAGTAATACTGTGACAATCATTGACCACAAGGGAAGTGAAGCAGAAATAATGAGCCAAATGGAACAAGCAATCATCAATATTGTGTGGAACCACATCTCTTTGTGAACTCGAGCTTTTGTTGCAACAACAGGAAGCATGGGGATACCTGCTGCTGAATAATCCTCTTTGTATTTAATTGCTAAGGCCCAAAAGTGTGGCGGCGTCCAAAAGAAGATCACCATAAAGAATGCAAGTGCAGTTATTGATAGTGAGTTCGTGACAGCAGCCCAACCAATAAGTACCGGCATGCATCCTGCTGCCCCACCCCAAACAATGTTCTGGGAGGTTCGGCGCTTAAGCGCTAATGTGTAAATAAGAACATAAAAAGCAATTGCAATCAAAGATAACAGAGTTGCTAAAGGCGTTGTTAAAAACCAAAACATCAATAGTGAAATAATCCCAATTATGGTTGCAAAGATTGCTGCATTTGTTTTGCTAATTACTCCAGTAACAATTGGTCGCTTTGATGTACGCGCCATTAATTTATCGATGTCACTCTCAATGACCATATTGAACGCATTAGCGCTGCCAGCAGAAAGTGTTCCTGCAATAATTGTGGCTGCAACAAGTGAAAATGGTGGAAGTCCTTTGGCAGCTAAGACCATGGCCGGCAAAGTAGAGACTAGGAGCAGTTCAACTACACGAAGTTTCATTAGATCCAGATAGCCCCGCATAATTGTGCTCACTGGCTTAGATTACTCAGCAACCTCGTGCATTGTTCTCAGTTCCTTCTCAGGTATAGGAGCTACTTTGTATTTAACGAAAGGACCACACCATGACACCGGATAACAAGCCTGAATGGTTCCACTTAGCAGATGCAGATAAATCAGCATCCGTACGCAAGATTTCAAAGGGATTACCGATCATGGCCTTGGTTGCCGTGGCAGCAATCATTGGTGTTGGGACGATATTTGCCCAACCTCAAGAGCAAACCCCTGCGAATGCAACTGAAACAGTTGCCCCGGCAGTTGTGGCTTCAACTCAAAGTCCTGCAAAATCTGTTTCAGTAGCTCCTTCAAATAGTGATACACCTGCAACAAAAGCAGCAGAACCTGTTGCACCTAAGGCAGAACCTGTTGCACCTAAGGCAGAACCTGTTGCACCTAAGGCAGAACCTGTTG
>CALBFE010000060.1 GCA_937888825.1 uncultured Actinomycetes bacterium
ATCGTCTTAGTGTCTGAGACTGGGGGAGTGGCTACGTTTGAGATTTATGCAGATGTGTCTGTTGATCCTGAGAATGATGGCTTTGGTTCGTTTGAATTTACAATGAGCCATGATCCAGCTGATATTAAGATCGATGCTGCTACTATTGCACCACCACAAGGTTTTATCGGTGTGCCTAATTACAATGCCAGCACGGGCGTATTGGACTTGGGTGGTATAACCATTCCAAACTTTACCGACCTTTCATCGCCCATCGTTACATTCGATGCTACGATCCTAGACACCAACAATCCTATTGATATTGCAATAACCAATGCACGTGTTGATGGCGCTCTGCAAAGTAATGTGTCTGAAACATTCGACTTCACCAGCGGAAATACTGATGGAAATGGCGGCACGACAGGGCCTACTGCCCTTAATGTTGTAGAGGCTGATGGCGTTATTACGATCACAGGCACGACGCCTGATGCGCAAGGAAGCAACATTTTAGTTGGCTATGAACTGGATGATGGCAGCGACGGGGTGTTGAGTGGTGTCACTGTAGGTGGCAATCCAACTAGTGGCTTCACTGTTTCAATGTCTGATGTGCGAAGCGCGCTTACTAGTGCAAGCATTAACGCTACAAAACTTGTCTTTGCGCAGGGAAGTTTGGGTGCTGATGGGGTGCCTGGCGGAAGTGGAGATAATGAAGACCAGATCACACATGAAGGTATCTTTGATCTAAGTGGATCTGGCGGAAACACTGAAGGCGGATCGGGTTTAAACAAAGAACCTTCAGGCAGTATCACGATTACTGGCACAATAACCCAAGGTGAAGTTCTGACCGCTGATGCTTCTAGCGTTGCAGATGAAGACGGTCTAGGTGATTTCAGTTACCAATGGCTGCGTGATGGCAACGACATATCTGGAGCTACAGCTTCAACCTACACACTTGCGCAAGCTGATGTGGGTGCTGCCATCTCGATACGTGCGAGTTACACAGATGGTGGTGGAACAGCTGAGAGCGT
>CALBFE010000061.1 GCA_937888825.1 uncultured Actinomycetes bacterium
GCAGATCATTGCAGCAGCTGTGATTACTCCTTCTGGGGTTCCACCAATTCCCATGAGCAAATCAATTCCGGTATTAGGACGCGCAGTCTCAATCGCTGCGGCAACATCGCCATCTTGAATTAAACGAATTCTGGCACCACATTCACGGATTTCTTTAATGAGTTGTTCATGACGTGGCCGATTGAGCACTACTACAGTTATATCGCTAATTGCTAAATTCTTCGCCTTAGCAACAGCTGCAATATTTTGAGCAGTCGTGGCAGTGATATCGATTGTGTGAGCCGCTTGTGGTCCAGTAGCAATCTTGTTCATATAAAAGGAAGTTTTTGGGTCATACATAGTGCCCCGTGGCGCTAAGGCAATAACTGAGATCGCGCCATTCATTCCATTTGCTGTCAGTGAAGTTCCATCGATTGGGTCAACTGCCACATCACATGCTGGTCCCTGTTGATTTCCAACGTTTTCACCGTTGTGAAGCATGGGGGCATTATCTTTTTCGCCTTCACCGATAACAACAACACCTGCCATATCAACGGTGTTAATCATTTTTCGCATTGCTTCAACTGCAGCTTTATCTGCTAAATCTTTCTGTCCACGTCCCACCCATGGCGCCGCAGCCAGAGCAGCGGTTTCTGTCACGCGAATGAGCTCGAGTGCTAAGTTGCGATCTGGAATTGCCATTATTCGCGAGTAACTTTCGCGCCTAAGCTCTGCAGTTGCTCGGCAAAATTTGGATATCCACGATCAACGTGGAAAGCCTGATCAATAGTTGATTCACCTTCACTCACTAGTGCCGCCAAAATTAAGCCAGCACCAGCGCGGATATCGTGAGCTTCAACTGGAGCACCTGAAAGTTCTGGAACACCTTCGATTGAGGCGTGATGGCCGTCAACTGAAATCTGAGCACCAAGGCGACTGAGCTCATTAACAAACATAAAGCGTGATTCAAAGACGTTTTCAGTAACTAATGAGTGCCCATCTGCGATGGAGTTAAGGGCAATGACCATAGGTAGCAAATCAGTTGGAAATCCTGGATAGGGAAGTGTTGCAACATCAATTGCCTGTGGTCGAACATCCATGCGCACACGAATTCCATCTGCAGTAGTTGTAACAATTGCGCCAGCTGATGCCAGCTTTTCAAGTGGTAATTCAAGATGTTCGGCGCGCGCTCCGTGAATAGTGATATCACCACGAGTCATAGCAGCAGCAAAGGCCCATGTTCCCGTGATGATGCGATCTGGAATCGTTGCATGAGTGGTTGGCTTTAACTCTGCAACACCAGTAATAGTAATTGTTGGAGAGCCTAAGCCTTGAATATTTGCGCCCATTGAAATTAGGAACTCACCTAGATCTACTAAGTCAGGTTCGCGGGCGGCGTTATCAATAGTTGTTACACCTTTTGCTAAAACAGCAGCGGTCATAATGTTCTCTGTGGCACCAACGCTTGGGAAATCTAAATCAATTACTGCGCCAGTTAATCCATTGGGCGCCTCGGCAACGACATAACCATGTTCTATATGGGCCTTAGCACCTAGCGCTTCAAGACCCTTGATATGAAAATCTAATCCGCGAGAACCAATTGCATCTCCGCCGGGTAGTGCAACTTCGGCTTCACCTACGCGTGCAACCAAAGGTCCTAGGACGTTAATTGATGCACGCATTTTGCGCACTAGATCATAATCGGCGCGATGTCCTGGAGTTTGTGGCACATCAATGCTTACTTGGGATTGGCCATGAACTACTGTGCAACCAAGGCGAGTCAAAAGATCGGCCATGATGTCCACATCAGCGATTTCTGGCACATTAGTGATTGTGGTTTTGCCAGTGGCTAGAAGTGAGGCAGCCATAAGTTTTAAAACCGAGTTCTTGGCCCCGGAAATTGTGACCGCACCACGCAGCTGGGTACCGCCAATTACGCGGAAACGGTCGTGGGATGCCATAGCCGCAGTCTACTTATAGGCTACGGGCATGGTTAATTTAACGCGCATTTACACCAAGACAGGCGATGACGGCACTACCTCCCTAGGAGACATGAGCCGAACATCTAAAAACGATCCACGTCTTGAAGCCTATGCAACTGTTGATGAAGGTAACTCTTCAATTGGAGTTGTACTAGCAACTGATGAGCTACCAGCTGAGGTGCGCGCGTTGTTAGTGCGTATTCAAAATGATCTTTTCGATGTTGGTGCAGATCTGTGTACGCCAGTTGTTGATGCACCTGCCTTTGAACCTTTGCGCGTATTGGAATCTCAAGTTGTTTATCTAGAAGAACAGATTGACAAGTTCAATTCAGAGCTTGAATCATTGCGCTCTTTCGTTTTGCCTTCTGGAACCCCTGCAGCAGCTCACCTTCATGTTGCCCGCACAGTAGTTCGTCGTGCAGAGCGTCGCACATGGGCAGCTATCCATGCATTTGGCGGAGGAGTAAATCCATTAACTGCTAAATACCTCAACCGTTGTTCAGACCTACTCTTTGTTTTGGCACGCTATGCAAATAAGGAAATAGGCGACCAACTCTGGGTTCCAGGAGCTAATCGCTAGTTCGTAGCAGATTTATACGTGGTGCTTGGAATCTTCTCAGTCGTTGCATCGTGATGGCAGATTGCTGAAATATTCGTAACGACATGTCTTAATTCAAGCAGCTCCTGACTAATGAGCAAGATGGTGGTTATCTGTTTATTAGTTGTAGGGCCGGCAAGGGTACGAATAGTTCCGAAAGTTTTCAAAGTTTTATCTGTAGCAGAACTTTCGCCAACTAGCTTTGCATTAACTTCCCACCTTGTACAGCCATTAAGGGAGGCTACTTGCAGCGCACCACATGAATACTTTTCACAGATGGCAACACCATCAACTTTTTGTGATAGCTGGCGAGTTAAGACCTTGCTATTTGATGCAGTTCCAACTAACTCTTTTGCTGTTGGGATTTTTGCAAACACTTCACCATTTGCCTTAAATCCTTTGGGTGGCCAGACTGCTTTAGGTGAAGGTGAAACCGTAACTTTTTTGGGAGGTTTCTTTTTGACAACAGCTTTCTTAGTAGCTTTAGCAGTGGCTTTAGCGCTAGCTTTTGGTGAGACCGTAGGCTTAGCTGTGGTTTTGACCGTTGGGGTAGGCGTAGCTTTTGCAGTTGCCGCATTCGTTGGCAATGCTGTTAGTGCCAGCAATAGCACAATAACTATGCCTAATGTGCGCTTAATCGCGATCCCACTTAAATTTACGGACTGAGAAAAAGACCCCAATCACAAGCCAGAGAACAAGAATCAGGAAGGTGCGACCAGTTTCCCAAGACTTAGCTACTTCTTGGGCTGCAAATGAATCTGGCAAGAACACAGAACGCATGCCTTGCGTTAACCACTTTAAAGGAAATATCGCGGCAAGTTGCTGCATCCATGTTGGTAATTGAGTGAAAACAAAGAAGACTCCACTGAAGAACTGCAAAATAATAACTATTGGTGAGACTACCGCTGATGCACCACGACCACTCTTTGGCACAATTGAAAAAGCGATTCCAAGTGCGGTTGCACAGGCACTTCCAAGAAGCACTAGCCATGTGAAAGTGAGCCACTTGCTTGGTTCAGTTGGCATTTCAACGCCAAAAAATATTAGTCCGAATCCAAAAAGAAGTGTGATCTGGATAATCATACTCACGGCAATCAAAATTGCCTTGCCAATGAAGTAACTAGAAGCTGGCATGGGTGTTCCACGCAAGCGCTTTAATCCACCCACATCACGCTCCATGGGGATTGTGATGGCTAATGATTGAAAACCAGTATTAACAAGACCTGAAGCGATCATTCCAGCGACAAAGTACTGTGAAAAAGTCACACCAGGGGCAATAGTGTCCTTAAAAACCGAACCAAATATTGCTAATAAAATAACTGGGAACAAAAGAGTGAAGACAACTGATTCACGTTGGCGAGCAAACTGCCTAATCTCAAGTCCACCTCGGCGAATACCTAAGTTAAGGGCGCTTGGAATCTTATTCATCAACGCCCCCGATCATTTTTAAGTAGATATCTTCCAGTGAAGGTCTTGTCACAGCGAGCTCTGGAATTTCTCCCTCAAACTGCGTAGTCAAACGGGCAATAACTGAAGTTGGATTATCACTTTCCTCAGTTTTTACTTGGCTACCGTCGCGCCATGAGACAAGGGCCTTAGATGTTGCCCGGCCACCAAGTTCAGTCGGTGTGGAGACTTCAACAATCAATCCCTTATTAATAACTGCCACACGATCGGCTAACGCTTCGGCCTCATCTAAGTAATGAGTTGTTAGCAGAATTGTTGTTCCATCTCCGCGCAACTGCTCAATTAGAGCCCAAAATACACGACGAGCCTCAGGATCAAAGCCTGTAGTTGGTTCATCAAGGAATAAAAGTTCAGGGCTACCGATGATTCCCAAGGCAACATCTAGACGGCGGCGTTGGCCGCCTGAAAGATTGCGAATGAGTGCCCCTGTTTTATCTTCTAGTCCTACTGCTGCAATCACTTCATCGACATTTCTTGGCTTGGAGTAATAGCCGCTGAAATGTTCAACGGTTTCGATAACAGTTAAATCACCAGCATCGGCCGCAGATTGCAAAACAATTCCAATGCGATCACGCCATTTGCGGGCAGCATGTCCCTGTGTTTGGGGATCAAAACCTAAGATAGAAATCTGGCCAGCATCACGGCTTCTAAATCCTTCGAGGATTTCAACTGTGGTGGTTTTGCCTGCACCATTGGGGCCAAGCAAAGCGAAGATTTCACCGGCTGGAATTGATAAATCAACTCCACGCACTGCATGCACCTGGCCGTAGCTCTTTTTGAGACCTTTGACCTCGATTACATTCACGTTCAGATACTACTACTGCATCTGATGTGAGAAAATAGAGCTATGAGCCCGCGCAAAAACTATCCTAAGAACAAGCGGCCTAAAAGTGACGAGCGCGACATTTCTACCTCAAATCAAACTATTGAGGAACACCATGAAGGAATGTACATAGTACGTAAGTTAACTGGATCAAGTTCTAATAAACCATATCGCTGTCCAGGTTGCGATCAAATGATTCCAATGGCCACACCACACACCGTTGCCTGGTTAGAAGATGATGAAGAAAGTCGACGCCATTGGCATAACGCTTGCTGGGCAAAGAAAGATAAGCGACGTCCTAATACTGAACGAACCCGTAACGCACCACGCTTTTAACCGAAGTGTCCCTTTAACCAGCGAGTTAAAGTAATAACCAAGTTTTCTTCTTTTGCCTTTCGCTTAAAACTCAAAAGATTCAGTGGCACATTAAATCGAGTGCGAACCACGGTGCGGGGATAGGTGTATTCCAATAAGCCTTCAGGTCCATGAACACGTCCATAACCACTATCTTTCACGCCACCAAATGGCACAGAAGCAACGGCTGCAAATGCAAATGTTGAGTTAATAGCAACCATTCCACACGCCAACTCTGAAGCAATTCTCTTACCTTGGCGTTTAGACCAGACATTTGCACCTAAGCCATAGCTAGATGCGTTAGAGAGATCAATGGCTTCACGCATACTCTTCACACGATTAATAATTATTGTTGGTCCGAAAGTTTCTTCACGCATAGCGGCTGAATCCTCAGGCACATCTAGCAAAATAATGGGTTGAACAAAAGGTGGATTTACTGACTCTGGTCCACCATAAGCACAACTTCCACCATCTTTTATCGCACTCTTTATGTGGGATTGAATAACTTTAATTTGAGAAGGCATAGTTGCAGGTCCATAGTTTCCATCACCTGGAGCACCTGCATGAATTGTCTTAGCTAGCTTTACCGCAAGCTCTACAAACTTATCGGCCACTCTTTCATCAATATATACACGCTCAGCGCCAATACATGATTGACCCGCATTGGCCATAGCAGACCAGATAGTTGCATCAACTGCTCGCTCAAGATTGGCATCTGCAGCAATGATGACAGGATCTTTGCCACCACACTCCAAAATAACAGGAGTCATTGTTGTTGCACATTGAGCAGCAACTATTTTTGCAGTTTTAGTTGATCCAGTGAATGAGATTTTATCAACGCCACTTGTGCACAGGGCTCCACCAGTTTCGCCAAGTCCAGTAATAGTTGTTAGGACATCAGCAAACGGTGCGACTTCATTAAAGCTCTCTTCCAACCACATTCCAACCCCTGGTGTGTACTCACTTGGCTTAAAGACAACGGTATTTCCGGCAGCTAGTGCATAAGTGATAGAACCCACTGGCGTGAAGATGGGATAGTTCCATGGGCCAATAACGCCAACAACTCCAAGAGGCGAGCGTTGCACTGTTGCTGACATATTAGATAAAAGCAGGCCAGGTGCCCGATGAGCGGTGCGCATGATTTCTTCCGCATGACGAGCTGCCCAGCCTATATGTCCCACGGCGATACTTACTTCTAGCTTTGCATCTCCCATAGGTTTTCCAGTTTCAAGTGAGACTAATCCTGCAATTTGATCAATGCGATTAATGATGAGCGATGACCAAGCAAGTAGAACTTTCTTTCGTCCGCCAAAGCCAAGCTTTTGCCATTGCACAGAGGCTTCTCGCGCATGACCAACAATTTCACTTACTTGTTTGGCATTTATTATTGGATATGTTCCAATCACCTCACCGGTTGCAGGATTATGAGAATCAAATGATGGAATGCGCTTAGTAGCCATGGTTGGAAGCCTAGTGGGGTGAAGATAAGATTTGAAGTATGGCCGAGTTAATTAGACCCAGTACTGAGTTGCCGGCCCTTCGCACACCTTTTCATGTCCGAACTAGTGATGGTGTGGATTTAATCGGAGAAGTCGCATCACCCTTAGGTCAATCAAAAGGGGCTATTTTAACTCTGCATCCACTGCCAACAGCGGGGGGCATGATGGATAGTCATGTTTATAAAAAAGCAGCTAACCGACTTCCAGCCATGTCTGGCATAAGCGTTGTTCGCTTTAATACTCGAGGAACAACATCAGAGGCCGGTACAAGTACTGGTGTTTTTGATAACGGCGGTGCTGAAGGTTTAGATGTTGCGGCAATGATTAATTATTGCGCTGATGTTTTAAAGTTAGAGAATCTTTGGATTGTGGGCTGGTCATTTGGAACAGATCTAGCACTGCGCCATGCCAAAGATCCACGCCACAAAGGACTCATTCTGCTTAGCCCACCACTTCGCACAACGACTGATGAAGAACTCTTGTATTGGAACAGTGATCCACGACCAATTACCGCCCTTGTGCCTGAGCATGATGACTACTTGAAGCCAGAGGCAGCAAGAAAACGTTTTGCAATCGTGCCCACATTAAAGATTATTGCCATCGATGATGCAAGGCACCTTTGGTTAGGTGAGCCTTCGGTTCATCGCGTGCTATCTGAAATTAACACCATTGTTACTGGTGATACGCATGCTCTACCCCTTGAGTATTAAGAGTTATTAGCACGAGGGATTACGACCTCATCTAAAATCAAAATAATAGAAGCAGCAACTGGCACGGCAAGTAATCCGCCAACTAACCCCAAAAGTGAAGAACCAATGAGGGCAGAGATAATTGTTACTGCTCCAGGAACTGCAAGAGTTCTTTTCATGATGCGCGGTGTTACAACATAGTTTTCAATCTGGACATAAACCACGTAAGCAATAAAGGCAATGAGACCGATCAAGGTTGATTGAGTTAATGCGATTATTGTGACAATTCCACAACCCAGGAAGTGCCCAATCAAAGGAATCAATGCGCAGACAAAAACGATCATTCCGATGGCTATTGGGGAAGTTAGCCCCAGCACGATTGAAAGGATGAAAACAAAGACAGCAGCCATAGCTGCAATCACTATTTGGCTACCCACAAATAAACCAACACGAGCGATTATCGCATTTGTTAGATGACCTACTCGTGGACGACGACTTACAGGAACTAAAGAAAGTCCTAGATCAACAGCCTGCGGCAAGGATGTGATGAAGTAGAGAGTAAGGACCAGGATTGTGAGAAAAGTGAAAAATCCTGAAAGCACAGATTTTCCAACGCCAATAACGCCACCAAAGGCTGAAATTAGTAGCGTTCCATCGGATGTTACAGATGCTAATTTAGTTCGCAGCGTATCGATAAACCCATACTGGTCATTGAGTCTATTTATGGTTGCATTATTTGTGAGATCAGCTAAAAGAGTAGGTGCCTTATTGATGAGTTGGGTTCCCTGTGAAATTACAGGAGGAACCACAACGAGTGCGAAAAAGATTACAAAAGCAATAACTGAAGTAAAGATAATCGTCACGGCAGTCACGCGTGACATATTGCGACGACGAAGCGCTTCAACTGCAGGGTTTAGACCTATTGCCAAGAAAAGAGCAATAAGAATTAAAATAAATATTTGGGAGACGCTTGCAAGTGCGCGCATTAAAACTATTGCTGTTAATGCACCTAGCGTTGCAACAAAACCGAAGTAATAGGGGTGTGATCTATTAATTGGAACGCCAGCAATCCCATAAACTGCTGAGTTTGGAGCGGCCTTAGCTGCTCGCTTAGTAACCTTCTTAATCTGCTCTTTAATTGCCATAGATACATTGTAAAGATAGTTATCTCACTTGTATGAGACGTGGTGTTCATCTTCCTGTCACATTTTTAGGCAAGAATGAGCCCTATGGCCCTTCGGATAACAGGATTAGGCGAGGAGATCGCAGCTGTTACTGGCCTGCCGTGGCACCAGAGTTTGGAAGAGTGGCCAGAGGATCCAGCATTGGCAGAAAAACGGGGTATTTCCAGGCACGTTGTCCGCTTGGTTCGAGCCACCGCTGATGCAGATGCACCGGTCTATGCCGTTAAAGAAACAGTCGCAGAGTTTGCTAATCGTGAGTACAAAGTTTTACGGGAGTTAACTTCGCTGAAAGCTCCTTGCGTTGAACAAATTGCTGTTGTTGAGGGACGCACCGATGCACATGGTGAAGAACTTCCGTGTGCGATGGTTACACGTTTCTTGCCGTATTCATTGCCATATCGAGTTCTTCTCTCGGGCTCAGTAACTGCCCATGACATTAATACGATGGCAAATGCTCTTGCACTCCTGTTGGTTCGATTACACCTCTTAGGATTTTGGTGGGGTGATTGTTCACTCTCTAATACTTTGTTTCGCCGAGATGCTGAAGGCTTTGCCGCATACCTAGTAGATGCTGAGACAGGTGAGTTTCAGAAATCACTTAGTGATGGACAGAGAGAACATGATTTAGATATTGCAATGTTTAACGTCGCTGCTGAGTTAGAAGATCTGCGTCTGTCAGGAGTTCTCTACCCTGGTATGGATCCAGTGCGCGCTGCAGAAGCCGTTATCCGTCGCTATCGCAGAATCTGGGCAGCGCTCAAAGAGCGCCAACTACTTGATCCAAAAGATCGCCATGCTGTTGAGAGAGCTATGCGCCAGCTACACGATTTAGGTTTTGCTGTTGAAGAGGTATCAATCACTATCGATGGTGATTCACAACTCCTATCTTTCCAACCGCGTTTAGTTGCTGCTGGTTATCACACACAACGCTTGCGTGAGTTAATGGGAATTGAAACGGAAGAGCTACAAGCCAAGCGCTTACTCGCATCTTTTGATCGCTATCGTGCCCGTCATGAAAACACGGCCATGTCAGTAACTGAGATGGCTAAGGTTTGGTTTCTGGAAGTCTTTGAGCCAACTATTAACCGAGTCCCTGAGCAGATGCGTGGTCGCGTGGAGCGGGCTCAGATGTTCCATGAAATCCTTGAAAATCGCTGGTATTTGAGTGAGCAAAGGGGAACCGATGTGGGCTTGGAGTTTGCGGCCGATAATTATGTTCAAGAGATTTTGCCGTATCGGCGTGATTCTGGTGTTGACCTTATCGCCCAGTAGGATTAGAGCGTGAGCAACCCTCCTAATTTTGCGCAAGCTGTTGATTTGAGTTCATTAGGAAAGCCAAAGAGCGTCCCAACAGGGCCCACACCAGGTATCGCAGTCACTACCGAAAATTTAACTACAGAGTTTTTACCTCTTTCTAAAACCCGCGCCATAATTTTGTTCTGCTGGTCTGCCCGCAGTGCTGAATCCGTTGAGATGTTAGCGGTAATGGGCGCACTTGAAGCTAGTTACAAAGGTTCATGGAGCTTGGGAAATGTTGATATTGATGCACAGCCACAAGTTGCTCAAGCTCTTCAAACACAAAAGATTCCTTACGCTGTTGCTCTAATTAATGAGCAGATAGTTCCACTATTTGAACAAGCTTATCCAGAAGCACAGATTCGCCTTGTTCTAGATAAAGTTTTGACGCTAGCTGCAGAACAAGGCGTTGGTGATGCACTAGTGGAAGTCATTGAACCTGAAGAGGAAGAGGCTGTTGCTGCCCTTGAAACTGGAAACTTTGCAACTGCAGAGGTTGCCTATAAGAAATTATTAGCTAGAAAGCCAGCTGATTCTTTTGCAAAGCTAGGTCTTGCGCAAACGCAGTTACTTATTCGCACCGAGGGTTTAGTTTTAGATGTAGTAATCAAAGAAGCTACGGATAATCCTCAAGATCTATCTCTACAGCTAAGAGCTGCTGATATGGAGATTGTAAATGGAGGAGTTGAGGCAGCCTTTACTCGTCTGTTAAATGTAGTGAAAGAGAACGTCGGAGTTGATCGCAATAAAGCCAAAGAGCACTTACTTTCACTCTTTGCCTTAGTTGATCCAGCTGATCCTCGCTTAACTGCAGCCCGTAGTGCTTTAGCGAATGCCTTATTTTAAGATGAGCACGATTACCTCTACAAAAGAGCTCACTTACCTCAGAATTCTTTTCTTTACATTTGGCTTAGGGATCATGTCCTGGGTTCCTCGCTTTCCAGAGGTAAAAGATGCATTAAAGCTCACTAATGGTGGATTTGGATCACTAATTAGCACTGGCTCTCTAGGATCCCTCATTTCACTCCTGACTGTGGGACATATTGTTCACAGAATCGGCGTTAAAAGAGTTCTGTACGCTGCGTCCTTCTTTCTTATGGCAACACTGATAATTCTTACCAGCGTTGAATCATCGCTCATATTTTTCTTCGCAAACATTGCCTTTGGTGCAGCAATATCTGCCTTTCATATTG
>CALBFE010000062.1 GCA_937888825.1 uncultured Actinomycetes bacterium
GTATCTGGGTGGTAGGTGGCTATTACTGCATTTAACTCTTTTTCAGGGTATTTAGTATCAGGAGATAGTTTCTTTGCAATCTCTTTTAGGACTGCAATCTTCTTGGCAGGCTTTACTGGGATGGTGATTAATGTGCCATCAGGGGCAAAGAACTGATCTATCTGCTCACTCATACGCTTTGCTTCGAGCTTTAATCGCAGTTGGAACAACACCCTTTGCCCTATAGGTGGTGCGCGGTTGTGCTTTTGGCATTGTGTTAGAGGTGTGGAACTTATGGGCAACTAATAACAAAATGAGGCGTGATTCAGCAAGAGCAAAAGATTCTCCTAGGCATTTGCGGCTGCCTGCTAGGAATGGGAAGTAGGCACCGCGGGGAAGTGAGCTTTCAAAGTGTGGATCCATCCAGCGATAAGGATTCCATGTGTTGGGTTGTGTGAAGTATGTATCTAGGCGCTGTGTTACAAACTGACTAATTAACACATGAGCACCTGCTGGCACCTGTGTTCCATCGATAACACAATCTTTAAGTGCAATACGAGGGGAAACCCACACAGGGGGAGCAAGTCGCAGAGTTTCACTTAAAACAGCCGTAGCAAAGGTCGATGATGCTTCAAGCTCTGCAAATGTTGGAACTCTCTTCTCTTTAATCCACTGTGCTTGATCTGCTTCTTGTGCAAGATCTGCAGCTGCCTTCGGGTTGTTGCTCATATAGGAAAATGCCCAAGTTAAAACATTTGCAGTGGTTTCATGACCACTCAGGATGAGCGTTAAAACCTCATCGCGGATGTGTTCCATAGAGATGTGTTCGCGCATTTGTAGCAAAATGCCGAGTAGATCATCACTGTGAGTAGTGTTGCTAGCGATGCGGGTTTGGATGATCTCCTCTGCAATATCTGCCAGCTGATTGGCAGCCTCTTCAAAGGCGACAAAATAGGAGAGAGCTGATTTATCAAAGCGCTCTAAGCCTGGCAACATCGTGCGCTCAATTCGATCGATTGCGATCTCCATGGAGTGAGCGATCTGTGCTGTGTATTTGGATGATTCAAGGCCAAATAAACATTGGCTGACAATCTCTAGAGTAATTGCCATCATCTCGGGAGCTAAGTTGACTGAGCTTTTGCCATCCCATTTGTTGATGTGTTCATTGACTAGTCGGTGCATGATGGCGACGTAGGAATCTAGGTTTCCATGGTGAAATGGTGGCTGCATCAAGCGGCGGTGATTTAAGTGGATTGGCTCTTCATTAGTGAGCAAACCTTCACCTAATACTTTGCGCATGCGCGCAAAGCCAACGCCTTTAACAAAGTTGTGCTGCTGGGCAACGGTTACCTGATGGACTGCTTCTGCTGAAAATACTCCGATGAATAATCTGCGAGATAAGTAAAAGGCACAGGTGTTTCCATAGCGCTTTTGCATTTTAGAGAGAAATTGTGGGGTGTTTCTAATAAAGGTAAGAGTCAACCAATCCGATAGGAGTGGATGGGGTCCAGGTAGTTCGGGTTGTGTGCGCCAGTTGCGACGAAAGATGGGCGCTGGAATACCTGGATACTCCTGGGGGCGAGGTGTATCAAATGCACGGTTGGCATAGGTAGTCACATGTGCAAATCTAGACCGTGGGCTTACCTTGCCGCCATATTCTTTGCCAAAGCTTTTAAAGTTTTTCGTACATCTGTGGCCCCACACAGGCTTTAAAGCGCCACAATCTCCTTGGCCCTCTAGTATTTAACTCTCCTTACTAAAGAAAAGAGTTATGAGCCATGGGCGCTTGTACATGCGGATACAGCACAGATCCTGAGAAGAACTGCAATGGAACACATAAAGTAGTAAAGGCAGTTAAGGAAGATCTCGCGATAAAGCTTGAAGCTAATGGATTTCCTCACGCTGCTGAGTATGTGAGAAATAACTAACAAGTTTACTTAACCTCAACTCATGCACATACTAAAGCGCATCCCACAAATCATTCTTGGCATTGCCCTTGCCTATGCAGGCATTGGGCACTTAACAACTAATCGCGCAGAGTTTCAGGCACAAGTGCCAACGATCTTGAAATCAATAGCAGATTTTGTTGTTCTGGCCTCTGGGGTTGTTGAGATTGTTTTAGGTTTATCGCTTATCTTTCTTCTGCGATATCGGGTTGCCGTGGGTTGGGTAGTTGCAGCTTTCTTTGTGGCAATCTTTTGGGGAAATATCTCTCAGTATGTAAACCACGTTGATGCTTTTGGCTTAGATAGCGATAGAGCACGCTTTATACGTCTGCTCTTTCAACCACTCCTTGTTATCTGGGCGTTATGGTCAACGGGGGCGTGGCAGGAGCGAGCTAAGGTGTTTAAAGGTGCAAGAGGCGGTGGGCTCAGGTAGCGTTTTCTCATGAGAAAGTTTTTAGCACTCCTACTGACTTGCCTCTTTATTGGTAGTGGAGCTGCCCAAGCACATCAACCAATTAATCTTTTAAAGAGTGATACAACGGCCTCCAAAGGACCACTGCTAGTAGATGGCACCATCTCTTTTGCAATTAGAGCATCATTTAAAAAAGCGGGAGAGAAAAAGGGATTTCGCGCTCAACTACAAGAGGGCGATACGCTAAATATTCAGTACTTAATCCTGGATAAAAAGCCTGAGAGCGCACTAAAGATGACACGGCTTCCAACACTTGTTGTCACCGGTCCTGGTGGCTTTAAGACAACAATGAAGCTCAATGAGCGGACAAAGTTTTTAGAGACGTACTCACAAACTATGTATTTATATTTAGGTCGCCATAGCTCAGTTGCTAAGAGTGGTGTTTATA
>CALBFE010000063.1 GCA_937888825.1 uncultured Actinomycetes bacterium
CGTTAATCGCTGGGCGAACGCCTGCGTTAAAGAGATCTGTTTCAAGGAAGCACTGTCCATCAGTAATTGAAATAACGTTTGTAGGAATGAACGCTGAAACGTCATTTCCCTTAGTTTCAATAATTGGTAGACCAGTCATTGAACCGCCACCGAGTTCATCGGAAAGCTTTGCACAACGCTCTAGTAGGCGTGAGTGTAAGTAGAAAACATCGCCTGGGTAAGCTTCGCGGCCTGGTGGACGACGTAGCAACAAGGACACTGAACGGTATGCCTCAGCTTGCTTTGATAGATCATCAAAAACGATAAGTACGTGCTCCCCGTTATACATCCAGTGCTGACCAATTGC
This sequence comes from uncultured Actinomycetes bacterium, assembly GCA_937888825.1. GTDB lineage: Bacteria > Actinomycetota > Actinomycetes > Nanopelagicales > Nanopelagicaceae > Planktophila. The sequence continues at coordinate 347 of CALBFE010000063.1, forward strand.
AGAACCTGTGTAAGGAGCTAAGTACTTGAAACCTGCTGGATCTGATGCAGGAGATGCAACGATTGTTGTGTACTCCATTGCGCCAGCTTCTTCAAGTGCACCCTTAACAGCTGCAATTGTTGAACCCTTTTGTCCGATAGCTACATAAATACATTTAACTTGCTTCTTCTTATCTCCAGATTTCCAGTTTTCTTTCTGGTTAATAATTGTGTCAACTGCAACTGCAGTCTTACCTGTCTGACGATCACCAATGATCAACTGGCGCTGTCCGCGACCAATAGCTGTCATCGCATCGATTGCCTTAATACCTGTTGCAAGAGGCTCTTTCACTGGCTGGCGCTGAACTACAGTGGGAGCCTGTACTTCTAGTGCACGGCGAGCATCAGGTTTAATTTCACCTTTGCCATCAATGGGGCGACCCAGTGGATCAACAACGCGACCCAAGAAGCCATCACCGACTGGAACAGAGAGAATTTCACCCGTACGACGTACTGATGTTCCTTCTTCAATTCCTTCGTAACCACCCAAGATAACAACACCGATTTCACGGACGTCGAGGTTGAGTGCAAGACCGAGTGTTCCGTTTTCAAACTGCAATAGCTCATTGGCCATTGTCGAAGGCAGGCCCTCAACACGTGCGATGCCATCGCCAGCTTGGCTAACAGTTCCCACTTCGTCGCGAGCTGCAACGCCTGGATCATATGACTTAACGAAATTCGCTAAGGCGGCCTGAACTTCTGCCGGATTGATCTTTAGGTCTGCCATTTTGTTTCTCCCTTTATTTGCTTCCGACTAGTGCGCGTGCGGCCCCAGCCAAACGATTTGAAACTGTTCCATCTACTAACTCATCTGCGAAACGAACTGAAACCCCACCAAGAACATGTGTATCGATTTCGATATTCACACGAACTGGCTGTCCTACTTGCTTATTTAACGCTGCAGATAAACGCTCTACCTGAGCACTGCTCATTGGTGAAGCAACTCGAACGAGTGCGATTACGCGGTTACGACGAGCTGCAAGTGAATGTGCATAGTCAGCGAATGCTGATTCCACACTACGTCCACGCCAAGAGTTAACAAGCTCTGAAACTAACTTCACTGTTGAACTAGATGCGCCCTTGAGAATCTGGCTAACCAATACTGCTTTAGCCTCTTTTGCATCTGAGTTCAGCGCTCTGCGTAGCTCTGATGAGCCAGCGATTGCACGTGAAGCGGTAAAAATTTCATCTTCTACACGGTCTAGTTCGCCTGCGATATTGGCAGCTGATGCTTCTGCCTCAATTGCTAGCTGTTCTAGAACCTGTACAAGATCTTTTGCACCTGACCAACGCATCACTGAAATCTCTTTCAGGATCGTGATGCCAGCTGCGCCAACTTTGCTACCAAAGAGTTCTGCAATAAATGCGCTCTTTGATGAAGCATCGCGTGATGAGTCAGTTAAAGCACGGCGCACTGCGATATTTTTATCGAGTACATCGGCAACAAAGAAAAGCTCAGCACTCAAGGCAGATGCAGCATTTGCATCCGCGCCTTTAACGGCAGCATCAAGTGATGCGCGTGCAGCCACAAGTGACTGACGACTACTGCCTCCGAGGTGAGCTCTCATTATTTACTTACTCTTCTCTAGATCTTCTAAGAAACGATCAACAACACGTGATTGACGTGCTTGGTCATCTAAGGCTTCGCCAACAATCTTTGAAGCAAGTTCAACAGCCAAAGTTCCCACTTCATTGCGAAGTGAGGCAATTGCTTGTTGACGTTCTGCTTCGATTGAAGCGTGAGCAGTTGCTGTAATGCGGGCTGCTTCTTCTTGAGCCTTGGTGCGCAGATCTTCAATGATGGCTGCTCCTTGGACGCGTGCTTCTTCGCGCAGTGTCTGCGCTTCTTCACGTGCCTTTGAAAGCTGGTCGTTGTACTGAGTTAATGCGCGTTGTGCTTCTAACTGCGCCTTCTCAGCACGTTCCATGCCACCTTGAATTGCATTAGTGCGATCTGTGTATGCCTTTTCAAACATTGGCACCACAAATTTACGCAGCGTTAGAAATAGAAGAGTAAACGCGACTGCACCCACTATTAATTCAGCAGTGTGTGGAATCAGCGGATTGATCTTCTCTTCCGCAGCTAAGTTAACAAATTGCATCAGTTGTCCTTTTAGTTAAATTCTTTGATTAGAGAACGAATGCGAGTACGAGACCGAAGAGTGCGAGAGCTTCAGCAAGGGCGAATCCGAGGAACGCGATTGGCTGTAGGACGCTACGTGCTTCTGGCTGGCGTGCAACGCCATTAATGTATGCAGCGAAGATAAGTCCGGTTGCGATTCCGGGACCAATTGCTGCGAGGCCAAAACCAACGAGGTTGAGTGTGCCTGTCATTTCTTTCCTTCTTTCCTATTAGTGCTCGTCGGCAAGGGCGCCGGCGATGTATAGAGCTGCTAGCAGAGTAAAGATATACGCCTGCAAGCATTGGACCATGAATTCAAAGAAGGTCAACACAATGCCGATACCGAAGGCAAATGGGCTGATCAACTTCAAACCAATAACTCCTTGGAGTAGATGTTCTCCACCCAAGATAAACACGAGCAACAACAAGTGGCCCGCAAACATATTTGCAAATAAACGAAGAGAGAGTGTCAGTGGACGCACCAAGAAGAATGTGAGGATTTCAAGAGGTGTAATAAGAATGTAGGCAGCCTTTGGAACTCCAGGCATGAACATAATTTCCTTGAAATACTTAATTGCCCCTTGCTTGCGAATACCCACGTAGTGGAAGACCAGATAAACAGTCAGCGCCAAAATGTACGGAAAAGAAACACGTGACATTGTTGGAAACTGCAAGAGTGGAATGATTCCAAAAAGGTTATTAACTAAAATAAACGTGAAAAGTGTAAACAGGTAAGGAACAAAGCGCAGGAAGTCATGTCCAATAACATCTTTAGCTAGATCATTTCTAACAAAAGTGTAGACAGATTCGCCAGCAAATTGGAGCTTAGAAGGTAGAACTGCGGCTTTGCGTGAAGAGATAATGAAGAAAGCTGAAATCAAAATTACTGAGAGAAAAACTAAAGCAATTGGTTTTGTTGTGTAAATGTTGTCGCCGAAAATTGGAGGAAGCTCAAAGTCGCCGCTGCTAGGTGGGACAAATCCGCCACCTTCTGCGCCTGAACGCAATAAATCGCGCACGCATACTCCTCTTGGAATCATTCGTTACGGGGTACTACGGGGAAGGTAAGACGGGTGCAACCCTATGCGAGGTCAGGCTCAGTTGAGAAATCGAAAGCTGGCGTGGAAGAGGTGGGACGGCTCACTGCCGGCCAAAACGTAGCCAAACCAGGTAGATTGCCCCGCTAATTCCGACCAAAAGGCCAATCAGAGTCAGGTAGGCGGTGCCTAACCACTTATCTAGGCCATAGCCAATCCCGCCCCAAAAAAGTAGACCTGAAAGTAGATAGCCAAAGATCGACCACATTGCGTTTTCTTCACGACTGGACATGAGCTACTCCTTCGATCCGGGGAGAGGCAAATGTAGGCGCAATTTCAAGAAACTAGCAATCTCGCCCCATAACCAGGCCACCGTGAGCGCAACGGCAGTGATTCCAAAGGCGCTGCGATCGATGGTGGAGCGATCAGTGAACTTTGCAATTGCCCAGAGCAAAAGACCCAGTGCAAACAATTTGGCAAAGTAGGAAAACAGCGCCATCGCCATAGTTGAAATTGGATCAAGGTTTCTGGTCATTCGTGAAACAGCGATGTGGATAATAAAGAAGATAATCACAACAAACTGTGCAAGAACAGCGCCAAGAAATCCAGGAAGTCCACGAACAAAAGTAGAAATCAAAATGGCAAACCCGCTTGTCAAGAAGGTTGGAATGAAGGCAGCGCGCAGTAGCTTTGATTCGTTGCTGCTCATACTGAAACCTTTTTAGGTTTCCTAGAAACTAAAACTGAGATTGCAACTAAAACGATGGCAGTAATCAAGGCAACCCACCATGGTTCAAAAGCTAAGACAGTTACGGGAAATGCAATAGTTGCAGTCCACATATACAAAATGAATGCCGTCTTTAATTGTGAGTTACCGGCACTGAGCAAACGGTGATGCAAATGCTCGTTATCTGGTGCAAAGGGAGATTTACCTGCTTTGACGCGACGTGCAACTGCAAGCAAGAGATCCACCAGTGGAATTGCAAGAACTGCAAAAGGAAGAAGTAGAGGCAGCAATGTTGGTCCCCGAGATTCAGCAGAGATTGCATTGGGGTCAACTTGGCCAGTTAAAGTAATTGCAGCAGATGCCAGCAATAAGCCAAGGAGCATTGATCCGCTGTCGCCCATAAAGATTCGTGCTGGGTGGGCGTTATGCGGCAAGAAGCCAATGCACAGCCCGACTAATACAGCTGTTGTTAGAGATGGTGCACCTGCGCGACTAAAGCCAAAATCAACGGCTAAAAGGTAGGCAAAGGCAAAGAATGCAATTCCAGAGATAGCAACAATGCCTGCAGCCAGCCCATCCATACCATCAATGAAGTTCACGGCGTTAATAATGACTAAAACAATAAGTACGGTAACCAACTGACCAATACTTGGTGGCAAAGTAATCACACCGTTAATAGGCAGCCACAAAATCTGAATTCCAAACATCAATAAAATTCCTGCAGCAAAGACCTGCCCAGTTAACTTTGTTAGAGCATCTAGTTGAAAGCGATCATCGGCCATACCGAGTAAAACAATGGCAGTTGAGGCTAGAAAGATGCCTTGGGCTTCATGCCCAAAAGATTTACCAACAAGAGGTAAGTGATTAACAATCATGAAGGTGATTGCCATGGCCAGCCACATTGCAACCCCGCCCCAGCGTGCTGTGGGAGTTGTGTGAATATCTCGTCCACGAATTCCCGCAACTGCGCCAAATCGAATTGCTTGGGTGCGAACTAGCGGAGTAATGAGATAACACAACGCTGCTGAAATCAGCAACGTTACTAAGTACTCGCGCATGCGCTCTTTTTACCCTTGGTAAATGGGAAAGCGTGAAGTCAGAGCATGCACTTCACTCTTAATTACCCCATGGGCTGATGCATCATCAGTAGCAATTGCTCGCGCAATCAAAGTTGCAATCTGCTTCATCTCTTCAACACCCATACCTTGAGTCGTTGTTGAAGGAGTACCAACGCGAATACCGCTTGTAATTCCTGGCTTCTCTGGATCGTTCGGAATTGAGTTCTTATTCATCACAATTCCAGCTGCTCCGCAACGCTCATCAGCAATTTTTCCAGTTACTCCTGTGCTGCGAATATCCATCAGCGCTAAGTGAGTTTGGGTGCCACCTGATACTGCTCGCATGCCCTCTGCTTCAAGGGCCTTTGCTAGTGCTTGGGCGTTAACAATTACATCCTTGGCATACTCTTGGTAGGCAGGTGTTGCACACTCAGCCAAGGCAACAGCCTTACCAGCTACTGCAGACATAATCGGTCCGCCCTGCATTCCTGGGAAAATTGATTTATCAATTGCTGCAGCATGTTCGGCCTTAGCCAAAATCATTCCACCGCGAGGACCACGCAAAACTTTATGTGTAGTGAAGGAAACAACATCTGCATAAGGAACAGGAGATGGAATTGCTTTACCTGCAACCAATCCAATGAAGTGAGCAGCATCTACCCACATGATTGCTCCTACTTCATCGCAGATTGCGCGAACTTTCTCAAAATCAATAAGTGATGGATATGCAGTTGCGCCAGAACAAATCATCTTTGGTTTTGATGCAATTGCCTTATCGCGCAGCTCGTCATAATCGATTAATTCATTATCGCTGCGCACGCCATATGACTCAATGTTGAACCATTTACCTGAAAAGTTAACTGGAGATCCATGGGTTAAGTGCCCACCATGTGCCAAAGACATCGCCATGACGGTGTCTCCCGGCTTAGTAAATGCTTGATAAATGGCGATATTCGCACTTGCACCTGAATGTGGTTGAACGTTTGCATGGTCTGCACCGAATAGAGATTTGGCGCGCTCTATTGCAAGGTTTTCAGCTTTATCTACTTCTTCACATCCACCGTAGTAACGCTTGCCTGGGTAACCTTCAGCGTATTTATTTGAAAGCGTTGAACCCATAGCTGCCAACACAGCGCGTGATGTGAAGTTCTCTGATGCGATCAGCTGCAAGTTCTTTTGCTGACGTGTCATCTCCGAAAGAAGAATTGCAGCAATCTCTGGATCTTGACTGGTTAGGGCATCGAAATCTGGGCCGTAGTAAGTAGACATAGCGCCAACCTTATCGTGGGAGCCTAAATAAGGCGCGCGCTCGAAGCGATAGCCTGAATTTCCGCCAGTGAAATAGCCCCAACGCGCAAAACTCGGACGCCTTCGGCATCGGCTTCAACAACTGTTGTGGGCGCTCCTTGGCGCAGTTTTCCGCCATTGAACTGGAAGGCTAAATCAGAGTGGAGAACAAAAATATCGCTGAGCTCTTTGGGTGCTTGCATTCCGATTCGCGAACCACTTGTAACAGCCAATGGTCCACTCTTTGCCAACAAAGCTTTAGCAAATTTACTCTTTGGGGTTCGAATGCTGATGCGATCGAGCTGATTGGCATCTCCTAAATCCCAACTCAAACCTAACTGTGGTTTGAGATTTAAAGAGAGAAGTCCTGGCCAAAACTTCTTCATCAGGGCAGAAATCTCTGGCGTAATTTCACGAACAACACCTTGAGCAGTTTTTGCACTTCCAACAAGAACTTGTGCAGAAGTAAATAGTGGTGATCCATGCAAAACATTCATGGCACGAACTGAATCTTGTTTGAAGGCATCACATGCAAATGCATAGCTGTGTTCTAGTGGAATTGCGATGATGTAACCATCAGAGATCGCCTTGAGAGCTTTATTAACGTGACGGCTGAGTTCGCCTTTTTTAAGGTCTACTTCTTTACCCATGATTACCTCCTCACCGCACTAGTCCAACGGGGACGACCTACGAGGTCATCATGGAGTGCAATAGCTTCGAAATCTACGGCTAACTCCCCCGCAATTGCAATTGCTTGCTCTTCTGTATGTTCAATGACCAGTACTCCTGCTGTTTTCAACAATCTGGCCGCAGCTTGGATAAAAATGCGTGGAAGTTCCATACCTGTTGGCCCACCAAAGAGGGCGATATGTGGCTCAAAGCCTGCAACATCTCTTGGCAGCGTTTGTGCATCTGGAATATATGGCGGATTAGCAATTACTACATCGCACTTAACTCCTGGCAACACATCTGCCACATCGCCTTCAACAACTCGAACGTTTTGCGCAATCACTGAGACATTTTTCTTCAACCACACCAAGGCCTCTGGGGACTTTTCAACTGCAATCACTCGTGCGCTGGGTGCTTCAGTTGCAATAGCAAGTGAGAGCGCACCAGAGCCTGCACCCAAATCAATAACGCTAACTGGGGCCGGCACGTTAGTAATGTGTTGCAACACGGCTTCAACTAGTAATTCAGATTCAGGACGTGGCACCAAAACTCCAGGGCCAACTTCAATCTCTAAGTATCGAAAAGGTGCAACACCGGTCAAATACTGCAACGGTTCATGATTAACCCGGCGATCTAGCAGATTGAAGAACTGCTCCTCAATCACATCCGTATCACTAATGGTTACAAGAGTAGATTCAACTAAAACTGGGTTATGGAGATCCATGCGCGATAATCCCAGGACATAAGCTAATAAGTGTTCGGCATCTACTTCACTGATGCCAGATTCTGCTAACTGTGCTTTAGCAACACGAAGCAGGCTCTTAATCTCCATGTACTTAGTTCGTGCTCGCCAAACGAGCAGCTTTATCTGCATCCAATAGGGCTTGAATCATGTCATCGAGATCGCCATTCATCACTGCATCTAAGTTATTAGCTTTGTAGTTCACGCGGTGATCACTGATGCGATTTTCTGGGTAGTTATATGTGCGAATACGTTCTGATCGATCTACGGTGCGCACCTGGCTCTTGCGCTCAGCAGATGCTACAGCTTCAGCTTTTTCTTGCGCATCAGCTAATAGACGAGCACGCAAAATACGTAGCGCAGACTCTTTGTTTTGCAGCTGGCTCTTTTCGTTCTGACAAGAAACCACAATGCCTGTTGGAACGTGGGTTAATCGCACAGCAGAGTCAGTTGTATTAACAGATTGGCCACCTGGACCTGATGAGCGATAAACATCTACGCGCACATCATTCATATTGAGCTCAACATCTACTTCTTCAGCTTCAGGCAAAATCAATACACCAGCGGCAGATGTGTGAATACGTCCAGCACTTTCTGTCTCTGGCACGCGCTGCACGCGGTGAACTCCACCTTCAAATTTCAAACGTGCATAAGGAGATTCTCCAGGTGCTGCAGTTCCTTTTGATTTAACGGCAACTGAAATATCTTTATATCCACCCATTTCACTTTCAGTGGCATCAATAATCTCAATTTTCCAATTGTGCTTTTCTGCATAACGCATATACATGCGCAATAGATCACCAGCAAAGATCGCTGATTCATCACCGCCAGCTCCTGCTTTAACTTCCAAAATAACATCACGATCATCATTGGGATCACGTGGCAATAACAGCTCTTCTAACTTCTCAGCAGCTTCGGCACATGTTGCCTCAAGGGCTGGAATCTCAGAAGCAAAATCAGCATCAACGGCAGCTAACTCTTTACCTGCAGCTAAATCATCTTCAGCAGATTTCCATGCCTTAAAGCCAGCCACAACTGGACCCAGTTGAGCATAGCGGCGCCCTAGTTTGCGGGCATTGTTTTGATCTTCATGGATGGACGGATCAGCCATTTTGGCTTCAAGTTCAGCGTATTCGCGCACCATTTCATGGGCGGATGCGAAACGATCACTTGTCATTGGCTTCTCCTTTCAATCAAAAATCTTGTTTGTGTTTTCAAGTGAAAAATAAAAAAACCGCGACCGCAACCGTTAAGGGCTGCGATGCGGTTTCTTTAGAAAGCTACTTGGCTTCTTTTTTACCGAAGCGCTCTTCGAACTTAGCTACGCGACCACCAGTATCAAGGATGCGCTGCTTGCCGGTGTAGAACGGGTGGCATACAGAACACACTTCAACATAGATTGAACCACTTGCAACTGTTGAGCGGGTAACAAACTTCTCACCGCAACCACAAGTTACTTGGGTCTCTTTGTACTCTGGGTGGATCTCTGGCTTCATGGTTATTCCTTCTTTAATGCTTGGGTCCCTAACGGGTGAACCAAACGGGCGGTTAACAGAGCTAAATCGTAGGCGATGGCCCGCGATTTACGAAATTTGCGCTTACTTTGAGTCGTCAGGACCTGACGTTGTCTTCTGAATCTGCATCAAGAACTCGACGTTGGACTTAGTGCCCTTCATCTTCTCAAGAAGAAGTTCAAGTGCTGCTTGTGGCTCAAGTGCGTGCAATACACGACGTAGCTTCCAAACAATATTGAGTTCCTCTGAACCCATAAGGATCTCTTCCTTACGTGTACCAGATGCAACAACGTTAACCGCAGGGAAGATGCGCTTATCGGCAATCCTACGATCAAGGATGAGCTCCATGTTTCCAGTTCCCTTGAACTCTTCAAAGATAACTTCATCCATACGAGAACCTGTGTCAACAAGTGCTGTTGCAAGAATTGTTAGTGATCCACCATCTTCAATGTTACGAGCAGCACCAAAGAACTTCTTAGGTGGATAGAGAGCTGCTGAATCAACACCACCAGAGAGAATTCGACCTGATGCTGGAGCTGCGATGTTATATGCGCGGCCCAGACGTGTGATTGAGTCAAGAAGAACAACTACATCGTGACCAAGTTCAACAAGACGCTTTGCGCGCTCGATTGCAAGCTCTGCAATTGTTGTGTGGTCATCTGCTGGGCGGTCGAAAGTTGAAGCAATAACTTCACCCTTAACCGAGCGCTGCATATCAGTAACTTCTTCTGGACGCTCATCAACTAGAACAACCATCAAGTGACACTCTGGGTTATTTGTTGTGATTGCGTTAGCAATGGCTTGCAAAACCATTGTCTTACCGGCCTTTGGCGGTGAAACAATAAGTCCACGCTGACCCTTACCAATGGGTGCAATCAGATCGATAACACGTGTGGTTAATATATTTGGCTCAGTTTCAAGGCGCAGACGCTCCTGTGGGTATAGCGGTGTTAGCTTGCCGAATTCAACACGGTTACGTGCTTCTTCCGGAGTCATTCCATTAACTGTTTCAAGAGTAATAAGTGCATTGAACTTTTGCTTAGTTTCACCTTCACGTGGCTGGCGAACCTGGCCTGTTACAACATCGCCCTTACGGAGTCCGTTTTTGCGCACTTGCTGCAATGAAACATAGACATCGTTAGGTCCTGGAAGATATCCAGCTGTGCGAATAAATGCATAGCTATCGAGAATATCGAGTAGGCCGCCAACTTGTACCAAGACATCGTCTTCACCAATTACTGGTTCGCGCTCTTCGCGAGGTCCGCGATCACGGTTGCGATCACGGTTACGATCGCGTCCACGTGCATGGCGGTCGTTGCGATCAAAGCGATCACCACGGTTTCCACGATCTGTGTTGCTTTGAGGTGCTGATGGTGAGTCATCGCTATCATCATCTGAATCTTCATTTGAAGCAGAGTTATTTGAGCTCTTAGCTTCCTTCTTGTTCTTATTGCGTGCTTCGCGGCGTGCTTCGCGTTCAGCTTTAGCAGCTTCGCGGTTGCTCGCCTGTAAATCAGCGATTGCCCCTACAAGAGCGTCCTTCTTCATCTTTGCTGCGCCATCGACACCAAGTTGTGTTGCTACTGTCTTTAACTTAGGAAGGGTCATTGCAGAAAGCTCAGGACTGTTCGAACGTACAGGTTCAATTTCTGTTGTCATCTGTTTCTTTTCTATATAGGTCAACTTCGTTGTTAGATATCGACGTTGAACCGTGGATGTTTTTTAGATTTACCTGATGTGTTGCTGGCCGCTAGATAAGGGCCGTTCAGATAGGAAAAGTTTAGCACCTTATGGCGTTAATAGGCAAAATCGGCAAAATTAAGCGGAAATAACGTTGGCTCCTTGGCGAGCAATACCAAGTTCGGTTGCAATGAATTTATCTCCAGCAGCTCTGCGTAGTTCTTCGGCCTCAGATGGGCCGCCAGTGTGAAGTACCAAAACTGTTGGACCGGCACCTGAAATAAAGGCTGCAACGCCAGCATTGCGAAGCTTTGTCAGTAGTGCAAAAGATTGTGGCATTGCGTCTTTGCGATATGACTGATGCAAAAAGTCAGCAGTTGCAGTGTGGAGAAGATCTGGACGATGCTCTAGAGCATGCACTAACAGCGCTGCATTTGAAGTATTTCTGACCGCATCGGCGTGAGGCAAACTCTCAGGCAACATCTTTCTTGCCTTTGATGTTGCAACTGAAGTTGCTGGAATAAATGCTAGCGCACCAATCCGCGCATCGACTTCAATATGAACAGATTGCGCCACCATGCGTCCGCGTTGTGAATCTTGCCAGGCAATATTTGCTCCACCAAAAATCGCAGTTGCGACATTATCTGGGTGGCCCTCCATTTCATTAGCAATCACCAACATATCTTCTAGTGACATGCGTTCATTGCCACCAAGAACAAGGGCGCGAGCAAGTGATAGTCCACCAACAATTGCACTGGCAGAAGAACCAAGGCCACGACTATGTGGAATGACATTTAACTGACGAAGGGCAATACCGCGTGGTTTTCCACCAAGGAATTCAAAGCCTTTATACATCGCTTTAATAACTAAATTTTTATCATTTCTAGCAACATCATCGGCACCTTCACCGGTGACATCAATATCAACGCCCGGTTCATCCTGTACTTGGGCGATGTATCGATCAAACATGGTCAGAGCTAAACCAAGGCAATCAAAGCCAGGACCTAAGTTCGCGCTCGTTGCAGGCACTTGCACCTGCATAGGTTGAGCTTTAAAAGTTGGTTTCATAATGAACTCTTAAGAAAGACCTAGCGCTTTTGCCGCAGCTTTAAGGTTGACTGGAACTACCACTGGCTTCTTCGCAGAATCAAGGGCGTAAGGAATATCTTTCAAACCATGGCCAGTCACAGTAATAACGATTGTCTTGCCTTGAGGCAGCTTTCCAGCCTTTTTATACTTAATCAGTCCAGCTAATCCTGCAGCAGATGAAGGTTCAACAAAGATTCCCTCTTTAGCTGCAATTAAACGATAGGCAGATAAAATCTCTTTATCTGTGACTGAATCAATCACACCACCTGAAGAATCACGGGCTTCAACTGCTTGGGCCCAAGAAGCAGGATTACCAATGCGAATAGCAGTTGCAATGGTGTCTGGGTTCTTAACAATCTTGCCTTTAACAATTGGAGCAGCACCGGCAGCTTGGAAACCATACATCTGAGGCAATTGTGATGACATGGAATCCTTGTAGTACTCCTTATAGCCCTTCCAATAAGCAGTGATATTTCCAGCGTTTCCAACTGGCAATGCATGAATATCAGGAGCATTACCCAACATATCCACTACTTCAAAGGCTGCAGTCTTTTGTCCTTCAATGCGGTAAGGATTAACTGAGTTAACAAGTGCAACTGGATAGTTCTCTGAAAGTTCGCGAGCAAGTGTTAAACAATCATCAAAGTTGCCATTGACCTGCAAAATAGTTGAGTCATGAATAACTGCTTGGGCTAACTTTCCCATCGCAATTTTTCCCTTAGGAATTAAAACTGCTGGTGTCATTCCAGCTTTGACGGCATAGGCCGCAGCAGATGCTGAAGTGTTTCCAGTTGATGCGCAGATAACAGCTTTTGCACCATCTTCTGCCGCCTTTGAAATCGCCATTGTCATTCCGCGATCTTTAAAGGAGCCTGTTGGATTTAAACCTTCGTACTTGATCCAAACATTGTTACCTAGTAGATCTGACAGGTTGCATGCATAGATCAGCGGTGTGCCACCTTCACACAAAGAGATAATTGGAGTATTTGCACTCACAGGTAAGCGGTGGCGATATTCCTCAATGACTCCGCGCCATTGATGAGCCCCGCTTTTTTTGTTTCCAAAAATCCCCATTTAGGCAACTACTCCTTCAACACGAATAACTGATTCAACTTTGCTGACGATATCCATGTCAGTCAATTTCTTAATGCAGCCCTTGAGCGAAGATTCAGTTGCAGCATGTGTCACAACAACTAGTTCAGCATCACTACCAAGTCCTGCTTGACGCACAGTTTGAATAGAGATGCTTTCACCGGCAAATACTTGAGCAATTGCCGCCAAAACACCTGACTTATCAGCCACATGCAAGCGAATAAAGAACTGTGATTTAACGTCGCCAACAGGTGCGATATCAAGGTCGGCATAGTCAGATTCACCATAGCCAACAGTTGAATAAGCACGGTGACGCGTAACAGCAACTAAGTCACCCAAGATTGCAGATGCAGTTGGTGCACCGCCTGCCCCGCGACCATAGAACATGAGCTGTCCTGCGGCTTCTGATTCAACATAGACAGCGTTAAAGGCGTTGCGCACAGAAGCCAACGGATGAGAACTTGGAAGCATCACTGGGTGCACGCGCACTGAGATCTCATCTTTAACAGTTAACTCTGCAATTGCAAGCAGTTTGATAACAGAGCCCATTGCTTTAGCTGCATTCACATCATCGATAGAGATGGCAGAAATACCTTCGCAATAAACCTCATCAATAGTCACAGTGCTATGGAAAGCAAGGCTGGCAAGAAGAGCTGCCTTTGCTGCAGCATCGTGTCCTTCAATATCTGCAGTGGGATCAGCTTCGGCATAGCCAAGTGTCTGTGCTTCTTTTAACACATCATCAAAGGCACGGCCTTCTTCATGCATTTTTGTCAAGATGTAGTTAGTGGTGCCATTCACAATTCCCATAACGCGAGTGATTTGATCACCAGCAAGTGATTCACGCATTGAACGGATAATTGGAATTGCGCCAGCAACTGCAGCCTCGTAATACAAATCAACTTTTGCTGCATCGGCTGCATTAAAGAGTTCATGCCCATGTGTTGCCAGCAAAGCTTTATTGGCAGTAATAACAGATTTCTTATTCTTAATTGCTTCTAGAATCAATGTGCGTGCTGGCTCAATGCCACCCATTACTTCAATAACAATATTGATCTCCGGATCACTAACAATTGAGTTTAAATCTGTTGTAATCATTGAAGGATTAATACCTTCACGGGCGGCGTTACTGCGCACACCAATTTTTTTAAGAACGAGCAGTGCACCCGAGCGCTCAGAGAGCTCTTGCTCATCCGATTGGAGCAGGCGGGCAACTTGGCTGCCGACCACACCGCAGCCGAGCATGCCAATAGATATTGTCTTTAACTCTGCGCTCATGCGGACTATTCTTTCACAGATGCCTGTAACGGCGTTAAATATCTAGCCCCAACAGATCAGCTTCAGTCTCACGGCGCAGAATCACGCGGGCTTTTCCATCTTTTACTGCAATTACTGGTGGTCGTGGCACGTGGTTGTAATTAGTTGCCATGCTGCGCCCATATGCACCAGTTGCTGGGGTGGCTAATAAATCTCCAGGAACAATGTCGCTTTCCAATTCAATCTCGCGAATGACAATGTCTCCGGTTTCACAGTGCTTTCCAACAATGCGTGAAGAGACCTTTTTGGCTGTGCTAGTACGATTTGCAAGTGCTGCAAAGTATTGCGCATCGTATAAAGCAGGGCGCAAGTTATCGCTCATTCCGCCATCAACAGAGATATAACGGCGAATTGCACCGTTTTCTAAAGTGACATCTTTGACTGTTCCAACTTCATAGAGTGTGAACATCGTTGGCCCAACGATTGCTCGGCCTGGCTCAATTGAAATGCGTGGGATGGAAAGCTTATGAGCTGTGCACTGAGCATTAACAACTTCTGCCAAAGCTTTCATCGTTGATGCAGGATCTAAAGAGTTCTCTCCTGGTAAATAAGCGATGCCATATCCCCCACCTAAATCAAGTTCAGGTAGCTCTATTGAATACTCATCACGGTACTTAGCAAGGAGTTCAATGAGGCGCTGGGCGCTGATTTCAAAGGAATCATTTTCAAATATCTGTGAACCGATATGGGCGTGAAAACCACACAGCTCCAGGGATGGATGCTTATGCACTTGGGCAATTGCATTCCACGCAGCTCCACTTGCAATTGAGAAACCAAACTTCACATCTTCATGGGCGGTAGCAATAGATTCATGGGTGTGGGCTTCAATGCCTGGTGTAAGACGCAGCAAGACCTTTTGAACAACACCATGCTTAGTTGCAGCGGCTGATACGCGCTCTATTTCATAGAGTGAATCAATAACGATTGTGCCAACGCCAGCTACCACAGCCTTTTCAATTTCAGCCACAGATTTATTGTTTCCATGCACTTCAATCTTGGCGGGATCAATTCCACCTTTAAGTGCAACAGCTAACTCACCGCCGGTGCAGACATCGATGCCAATACCAATATCTTTAATCCAGCGGGCAACTTCAACACAGATAAAGGCTTTAGCTGCGTAATAAACAGTTCCAGCGTTGCTTCCGAAAGCGTTATTCAAAGCTGTGTTCCAGGCTACCGCGCGATCTCTAAAATCTGATTCATCTATAATGAATGCAGGTGTGCCAAATTCTTTCGCTAGCGCTGTAGCTGAAATAGAAGAGATTGTTAACTCTGCGCCATTCTTAACGTGAGAGGACCACATATCTACATCCTCTCCGGTGCACTAACGCCCAATAAATCCAAACCATTTTGAATTACTTGTTTCGTAGAAGCACAGAGTAATAGACGAGCAGTGTGTAATGGCGATGGGTTTTCTTCTCCCATTGGCAGAACACGGCAATCGGCATAGAAGCCGTGATAAGTGCCAGCTAACTCTTCAAGGTAGCGAGCAACACGGTGAGGTTGGCGAAGTTCAGCCGCGCTCTGCACCACGCGAGGAAATTCAGCTAAAGCCCCTAGTAGTTCGTTTTCACGATCATGAACTAACTGCGAAGAATCAAAAGCGCCAAGGTCAACTGAAATATTCAGTTCAGCCGCATTTCGCAACACGGCAGCGATGCGAGCATGGGCATATTGAACGTAGTAGACCGGGTTCTCATTGGTGTTGCGCTTCAAGATATCGATATCCATGACCATGGGCGTGTCTACTGGGTAGCGGATGAGTGTGTAGCGGGCAGCATCGACGCCTACTTTTTCAACTAACTCTTCTAAGGTAATAATCGTGCCAGCGCGCTTAGACAATTTAACTTCTTCGCCACCCTCCATAATCTTTACTAACTGTCCGATAAGCACATGGATGTTGTATTCAGGATCATCACCAGCACATGCAGCAATGGCTTTTAAGCGATTCACATATCCATGGTGGTCAGCGCCGAGCATGTAGATACAGATATCAAAGCCCCGCTCGCGCTTATTGATGTAATAGGCGGTATCAGATGAGAAGTAAGTAAGTGAGCCATCAGATTTAGTTAATACGCGATCTTTGTCATCGCCAAAATCAGTTGTGCGCAGCCAGATTGCACCTTCTTCTTCAAAGACATGGCTTTGCTTACGTAGCTTCTCAAGACCATGTTCAACTGCGCCTTGATCATGTAATGAACGCTCTGAAAACCAGACATCAAAATGTGTACCAAACGTGTCCAATACTCTTTGTTGATCTTTTAACTGAAGAGCATAAGCAGCTTCACGAAAGGCAGCATGACGCTCCCCATCTGGCAATGAAGTAATGGATGCATTACTTGCGACAACTTCTTTAGCTAAATCTGCAATGTATGCACCTTTATAACCATCTTCAGGAATGGGGTTACCTAAAGCTGCAGCTTCAACTGATGCTCCAAACAAATCCATCTGGTTGCCGCGATCATTAATATAGAACTCGCGTTTAACATCGGCCCCTGCAGCACTCAGGACACGGCCTAATGAATCTCCTACGGCTGCCCACCGTGTGTGACCTAAGTGAAGTGGACCAGTTGGATTGGCACTAATAAATTCAAGATTGATTCGCACACCTGCGAGCGCACTACCTTTTCCATAATCCTTAGTTGCCTTAAGAATCGTTGTCACTAACTCGGCTTGATTAGCGCGATTAAGAGTGATGTTAATAAATCCAGGGCCAGCAATATCTACCTTTGAGATTCCATCGGTGCCGGCTAGTAAGTCACAGATAATCTGTGCAACATCGCGGGGATTTTTCCCGGCAGGCTTTGCAAGTTGGAGTGCAATAGAAGTTGCATAGTCGCCATGGTCACGATCTTTGGGGCGCTCTAATTTAATGGTGGCCGGGATTTGTCCAGATAGTGAGCCAGCATTGATAGCTTGCTCAAGTGCGGCCTTGATCGCCGCTTCTAGCTGCTCTATCTGTGTGGACACCGCCTAAGGCTATCGTGCGCTCAGTTGAGCGTTATCAAATCGTTAGGTGATGGGGTGAGATTTCACCAAAAATAGAGTGACGAACTCGGAGATGGCCACTAGCGTTTACTCCACTATCGCTCCTATCTCATCCGGGTGGAAAAAGATTCACCCAGGGGTGCGATCCCTTTCGAAAGGTCTTTCATATATGAAAAAGCGCCGCCTCGCGATTACTGCAGTTCTTGCTGCAGTTGCTATCGCACTCACAGGTTGCTCAAAAGCTGACGAAGCCGCAGAAGGTTTTGTTGGTGTAATCCTTCCTGATGCAGCATCATCAAACCGCTGGGAAACTGCTGACCGCGGATTCCTACAAGCAGCATTTGATGCAGCAGGAGTAAAGGTTGACATTCAGAACGCAAATGGTGACAAGTCACAATTTGCAACTATTGCAGAACAGATGCTTACAGCTGGTGCAAAGGTTCTTATTCTTGTAAACCTAGATTCAGATTCAGCTAAGGCTGTTCAGGACAAGGCTGCAGCACAAGGTGTTAAGACAATCGACTACGACCGTCTAACACTTAATGGTTCAGCTTCATACTATGTTTCATTTGATAATGAGGCAGTTGGTCGTCTACAAGGTGAAGGCATCAAGGCATGTCTAGATGCAGCAGGAAAGTCATCTGCACGTATCGTTTACCTAAACGGTTCACCAACAGATAACAACGCAACACTATTCAAGGCTGGATACGATTCAGTTCTTCGTCCATCAATCGATTCAAAGGCATACACACTTGTTGATGACCAGGCTGTTCCAGACTGGGATAATGCAAAGGGTGGAGTAATTTTCGAACAGCAGCTTTCAAAGGCTGGCGGAAAGCTCGATGCAGTTGTTTCAGCTAACGAAGGTCTTGGACTTGCAGCTATTGCTGTTCTTAAGAAGAACAAGCTAAACGGCAAGGTCTGTGTATCTGGACAAGATGCAACTGTTGACGGATTGCGTGCAGTCCTCACAGGAGACATGTCGAACACTGTATACAAGGCCATCAAGGCTGAAGCTGAAGGTGCAGCTGCACTAGCAATCGCATTGCTACGTGGAGAAGAAGCAACAACAGCAACAGGTTCTGTAAACAACGGAACAATTGATGTCCCATCAGTTCTGTTGGTACCAGTTGGAATCACAAAGGCAAACGTCACGGACGTTATTGCTGATGGCTTCCAGACACGCGAAGCAGTGTGTGCTGATATCGAAGACCTCTGCACGGCTAACGGTCTATAAGATCGAAATAAGCTAGGCAATAGAAAGTAGGTTGCGGCTCGGGGTTCATTCCCTGAGCCGCAACTTCTTTTATAGGATATTTTCATCGCACCTAAGCAAAATCTAAAGAAAAGTGGTTAGAGACATGAGCTCACCGATACTTTCACTTCGAGGCGTCAACAAATCTTTTGGACCAGTACATGTCCTTAAAGATGTTAATTTTGATATCGCTGCAGGCAAAGTAACTGCCCTGGTCGGAGACAACGGTGCCGGTAAGAGCACGCTCATTAAATGTATCGCCGGTATCTACACACCTGAGACCGGAGATTTTCTTTTTGACGGTAACAAAGTTGAAATTCACGGGCCCCGCGATGCGACAGCTCTAGGAATTGAAATCGTTTATCAGGATCTGGCTCTGTGCGATAACTTAGATATTGTTCACAATATGTTCTTAGGTCGCGAACAAAAACGCGGCCCTGTATTAAATGAAACTTCTATGGAAGCACTCGCCCGTAAGACTCTAGATGGCTTGAGTGTTCGCACAGTTAAATCTATTCGCCAGACAGTTTCTTCACTCTCAGGAGGACAACGCCAGACAGTTGCAATTGCGCGCGCTGTTCTGTGGAATAGCAAAGTAGTTATCTTGGATGAACCAACTGCAGCCCTTGGCGTTGCACAGACTGAACAAGTACTTAACTTAGTTCGTCGCCTTGCCGATAATGGTTTGGCTGTTGTATTGATTAGCCATAATCTCAACGATGTATTTGAAGTGGCAGATAACATCGCTGCTTTATATCTAGGAAATATGGCTGCGCAGGTTGATAAGAACGAAGTTATTCCGCGCCAAGTAATTGAATTAATCACGACAGGAAAATCTGCCGGCGTCCAAGCACCTGTAGCAAACAAGGGAGCAAAATAATGAGCGCTGTAATTGAGCATGAAGATGCAACAATCAAAAGCGCTATGGGCGACTACTGGGCCCGCGTTAAAGCAGGTGACATCGGCTCACTTCCGGCCGTTCTTGGTTTAATCGCTCTCTGCACTGTATTTGGCTCAATGTCCAGCGTTTTCTTAACACCAGGTAACTTTGCAAACCTGCTCACACAGGCAGCTGCAGTAATCGTCATTGCCATGGGCTTAGTTTTTGTTCTACTCCTTGGAGAAATTGATCTCTCTGCCGGCTTTACAGCAGGTGTAACTGGAGCAGTTCTAGTTATCTTGATTACCAATCACGATGTGCCTTGGTATGCAGCTCTGCTTGCCTCAATAATTGTTGGTGTCATTCTTGGCTTTGGCCTTGGAACTTTAGTTGCCCGCCTTGGAATTCCATCCTTCGTTGTTACTTTGGCGGCTTTCCTTGCTTTCCAAGGAATCCTTCTCTTGCTTGCAGGTGAAGGTGGAACTATCCGCGTAGAAGATAAGACGATTTTGGCAGTAGAAAACTCAAATCTCTCCCCTGTTTTAAGTTGGGTCTTTTTTGTAGTTGTCTCTGTTGTATATGTGCTGATCGGATTGAGCAGTATTTATGCCCGCCAAAAAGCAGGTTTAAAATCTGAACTCATCAAACTCTGGGTGCTAAAGACTGCTGGTCTTCTTGGAATTACTGGTGTGGCAGTTTTTGCTTTGAACGTAGAGCGAAGTAATAACCCAGATCTAGTAAGCCTCAAGGGAATTCCTTACGTTGTACCTGTCATTCTCTTACTTTTAGTTGTTGGAACTTTCGTTCTTGGTCGCACAGCTTTTGGACGCCACATCTATGCAGT
>CALBFE010000064.1 GCA_937888825.1 uncultured Actinomycetes bacterium
TGCTTTGGATCAATTGCGCCAACGACCATCTTCTGGCCAACTTCAACGCGTGAACCTTCTTCAACAAGTAGCTTCTGACGACGAGTTATTGGGTAAGCAACTTCTTCGCCACCATCATCTGGAGTTACGACGATCTTCTTGCCCTTTACATCCTCACGGAATGAAACAACGCCTGCTGTTTCTGCGATTGGTGCAACACCCTTAGGTGTACGTGCTTCGAAGAGCTCGACGATACGTGGAAGACCGTGAGTGATGTCATCACCGGCAACACCACCAGTGTGGAAGGTACGCATTGTTAGCTGTGTACCAGGCTCACCGATTGACTGTGCTGCAATGATTCCAACTGCTTCACCAACTGCAACACGTTGTCCTGCTGCAAGTGATCGACCGTAGCAAGCTGCGCACTGTCCGACCTTGCTATCGCAAGTCAGAACTGAGCGAATCTTTACTTCTTCAACACCAGCTGCAACTAGTTCATCAATGTTGCGATCTCCAAGATCTGTGCCAGCAGGCAAGATGACCTTGCCATCAACTTCAACATCATCGGCCAATGTGCGACCAAATACTGAAGTTTCAACGTGATCAAACTTAACTAGGCCACCAGACTCTTGACGAACACCAATCTGTAGAATATGACCGCGATCAGTGCCGCAATCTTCTTCACGGATGATGACATCCTGAGCAACGTCGCAAAGACGACGAGTGAGGTAACCAGAGTCAGCGGTACGAAGGGCTGTATCTGCAAGACCCTTACGCGCACCGTGAGTAGAAATGAAGTACTCAAGTACAGAAAGACCTTCACGGAAGTTAGATTTGATTGGGCGAGGAATAATTTCACCCTTTGGATTTGCTACCAGTCCGCGCATACCTGCAATCTGACGGATCTGCATCATATTTCCACGAGCACCAGAGAAGACCATCATCCAGACTGGGTTAACGCGAGGGAAGTTTTCTTCCATCTCTTTACCCACTTCTGCAGTTGCCTTTGTCCAGATCTCGATCAATTCCTGACGACGCTCGTCATCAGTGATGAGTCCCTTTTCATATTGAGATTGAACCTTGTCAGCCTGTGTTTCATAGCTCTCAAGGATTTCTTTCTTACGTGGAGGTGTAACAACATCTTCAATACCAATAGTTGCTCCTGCGCGGGTTGCCCAGTGGAAGCCAAGTTCCTTCAACGCATCTAGCGTCTGTGCAACAACAACCTTTGGATAGAACTCAGCAAGACGATCAACAATGCCACCAAGTTGCTTCTTAGTTACATCGATGTCTACATATGGGAAATCAGCTGGAAGTGCTTCGTTAAACAATGCACGACCAATTGTTGTTTCAATAGTTTCAGTGGAGTTATCAAGACGAATCTTGATCTTTGCCTGCAATGAAACTGAATGTTGATCATGAGCCATGATTGCTTCAGCAATCGAGCTAAATGCACGACCTTCTCCTAGTTCATTATCGCGAACCATGGTCAAGTAATAAAGACCAAGAACCATATCCTGTGTTGGTGAAGTAATTGGGCGACCGTTAGCAGGTGAGAGAATGTTGTTTGAAGACAACATCAAGATACGTGCTTCAGCCTGTGCTTCAGCAGATAGCGGCAAGTGAACTGCCATCTGGTCACCGTCGAAGTCAGCGTTGAAAGCTGTACAAACGAGTGGGTGAATCTGAATTGCCTTACCTTCTACCAACTGTGGTTCGAAAGCTTGGATACCCAAACGGTGAAGGGTAGGTGCGCGGTTGAGTAGTACTGGATGCTCTGCAATAACTTCTTCAAGAACATCCCACACAACTGGACGAGCACGTTCAACCATGCGCTTTGCAGATTTAATGTTCTGCGCGTGGTTAAGGTCAACTAGTCGCTTCATTACAAATGGCTTGAAGAGTTCAAGTGCCATCTGCTTTGGAAGACCGCACTGGTGCAGCTTCAACTGTGGACCTACAACAATTACTGAACGACCTGAGTAGTCAACGCGCTTTCCGAGCAAGTTCTGACGGAAACGTCCCTGCTTACCCTTGAGCATGTCTGAAAGTGATTTGAGTGCACGGTTACCTGGACCTGTAACTGGGCGACCACGACGACCGTTATCAAACAGCGCATCTACAGCTTCCTGCAACATACGCTTTTCGTTGTTAACGATAATCTCTGGTGCACCAAGATCGGCCAAACGCTTCAAACGGTTGTTACGGTTAATCACACGACGGTATAGATCGTTGAGATCTGAAGTCGCAAAGCGACCACCATCGAGTTGAACCATTGGGCGTAGATCAGGTGGAATAACTGGAACACAATCAAGAACCATTGATGCTGGCTTATTGCTTGTTGTAAGGAATGCGTTAACAACCTTCAAGCGCTTGATCGCACGAGTCTTCTTTGCGCCTTTGCCATTTTCGGAAAGGTCTGTGAGCATCTTGTGCTCAGTTTCAAGATCAAAAGTTTCTAGGCGATGCTTAATTGCAGCAGCACCCATATCTCCCTTGAAATACATTCCATAACGATCGCGCATTTCGCGGTAAAGGTTTTCATCACCCTCAAGATCTTGAACCTTCAAGTTCTTAAAGCGAGTCCAAACACTTTCAAGGCGATCAAGCTCGCGCTCTGAACGATCACGGATTGACTTAAGTTCACGCTCTGCAGATTCGCGGACCTTGCGCTTAACATCTGATTTAGCATCTTCAGCTTCAAGCTCTGCTAGATCTGATTCAAGCTTCTTGGTGCGAACATCTAGATCGTTGTCGCGACGTGTTTCGATTTTCTTGCGATCATTAGCCAACTTCTTTTCAAGTTGTGGCATATCTTCTTCGCGCGCTTCTGTATCAACAACTGTGATCATGTAAGCAGCGAAGTAAATAACTTTTTCTAGATCCTTTGGAGCAAGATCAAGTAGGTAGCCAAGGCGTGATGGAACACCCTTGAAGTACCAGATGTGAGTAACAGGAGCTGCTAGCTCGATGTGACCCATACGTTCGCGACGAACCTTTGCACGTGTTACTTCAACACCGCATCGCTCGCAGATGATTCCCTTAAATCGAACGCGCTTGTACTTACCGCAATAACATTCCCAGTCACGAGTTGGTCCGAAGATCTTCTCGTCGAATAGGCCGTCCTTTTCAGGCTTAAGTGTGCGGTAGTTAATTGTCTCTGGCTTTTTTACTTCGCCAAAAGACCATTCGCGAATATTCTCAGCCGATGCAAGGCCGATACGTAGTTCATCAAAGAAGTTAACGTCTAACATGGTTTTATCCCTCTCACACTTCTTCTACGCTGCTTGGCTCAACTCGTGACAAGTTGATACCTAGCTCTTCGGCGGCACGGAATACTTCTTCATCTGTATCGCGCATTTCAATTGCGACACCTTCAGAAGAGAGCACTTCAACATTGAGACATAGGGACTGCATTTCCTTAATAAGCACCTTGAATGATTCAGGGATGCCTGGTTCAGGAATGTTTTCGCCCTTAACAATTGCTTCGTAAACCTTTACGCGTCCTAGAACATCGTCAGATTTAATTGTGAGAAGTTCTTGGAGTGTGTAAGCAGCACCATAAGCTTCAAGTGCCCACACTTCCATCTCACCAAATCGCTGACCACCGAACTGAGCTTTTCCACCCAGTGGCTGTTGCGTGATCATTGAGTATGGACCAGTTGACCGTGCGTGAATCTTGTCGTCGACCAAGTGGTGCAGCTTCAAGATGTACATGTATCCAACTGAAATTGGTGTTGGGTATGGCTCGCCAGAACGGCCGTCAAATAAGCGGGCCTTTCCTGAACGACCAATTAATTGATTGCCATCGCGGTTAGGCAATGTTGCTGAAAGAAGACCAGAGATTTCATCTTCTAGCGCACCATCAAATACCGGTGTTGCAAACTTAGTTCCTGGCTCTCCCTTTTCGGCACCGATTGCGCGCATGTGCTTCTGCCACGCTTCATCGACACCAGATAGATCCCAACCAGTTTTTGCAACCCAACCTAAGTGCATTTCAAGAACCTGACCAACGTTCATACGACCAGGTACACCGAGTGGGTTAAGAACAACATCTACTGGAGTTCCATCTTCAAGGAATGGCATATCTTCAACTGGAAGAATCTTAGAAATAACACCCTTGTTACCGTGGCGGCCAGCAAGCTTGTCACCATCTTGAATCTTGCGCTTTTGTGCAACATAAACGCGAACCAATTGGTTAACGCCAGCTGCTAACTCAAAGCCTTCTTCAGATTCGAAGATCTTTACGCCAATAACTTTTCCTGATTCACCGTGCGGAACCTTAAGAGATGTATCGCGAACTTCACGAGCCTTCTCACCAAAGATTGCACGGAGCAAACGCTCTTCCGGAGTTAGCTCTGTTTCTCCCTTAGGAGTTACCTTTCCAACCAAGATGTCGCCAGGTACCACATCGGCGCCAACACGGATGATTCCGCGCTCATCTAGATCAGCTAGAACTTCCTCTGAAACGTTAGGAATATCGCGAGTGATTTCTTCGGCACCCAGCTTGGTGTCGCGGGCGTCTACTTCGTATTCCTCAATGTGAATTGATGTTAAAACATCGTCTTGAACTAGACGCTGCGACAAGATAATCGCATCTTCGTAGTTGTGGCCTTCCCAGGACATAAATGCCACGAGCAAGTTCTTACCAAGAGCCATTTCACCAAGTTCGGTACATGGACCATCAGCAATTACTGAGCCAACTTCAAGGCGCTGACCTTCAGAAACAATAACCTTTTGGTTATACGAAGTTCCTTGGTTAGAACGTGTGAACTTGTGAAGTGAATATGTTTGGTATGTGGAGTCATCTGCCATGACCTTTACTTCTTCAGCAGATACTTCAGTAACAACGCCAGCCTTAGTTGCAGTTACAACATCACCAGCATCAACGGCTGCACGGAACTCCATGCCTGTACCGATAAGTGGTGCTTCTGCGCGCATCAAAGGTACTGACTGGCGCATCATGTTAGAACCCATCAACGCACGGTTAGCATCATCGTGCTCAAGGAATGGAATCATTGCTGTTGCAACAGAAACCATCTGACGTGGAGAAACATCCATGTAATCAACTTCATTAGCTGGGATGTATTCAACTTCGCCACCACGACGACGTACAAGTACGCGCGCTTCAGCAAAGTGGTTGTCATCTGTTAATGGTGCATTTGCCTGAGCAATGATGTGCTCGTCTTCTTCATCAGCAGTTAAGTAATCAACTTGATCGGTTACGCGACCCTTTGAAACTTTGCGATAAGGAGTTTCGATAAATCCAAATGCAGTTACGCGACCATATGTTGCAAGTGAACCGATAAGACCGATGTTTGGTCCTTCAGGAGTTTCAATTGGGCACATACGTCCGTAGTGAGATGGGTGAACGTCACGAACTTCAAAGCCTGCACGATCACGTGAAAGACCACCAGGTCCAAGTGCTGAAAGACGGCGCTTGTGAGTTAGTCCTGACAATGGATTTGTTTGGTCCATGAACTGTGACAACTGAGAAGTTCCGAAGAACTCCTTAATTGATGCAACTACTGGACGAATGTTGATCAATGTCTGTGGCGTAATCGCTTCAACATCTTGTGTAGTCATACGTTCACGAACAACACGTTCCATACGTGAAAGACCGATGCGAACCTGGTTTTGAATAAGTTCACCAACAGTACGTAGACGACGGTTACCGAAGTGATCGATATCGTCCTTCTCAACGCGAACTTCGCGGCCGTATTCCATCAATACATCACCGCGGTGCAGGGCTACTAAGTAGCGCAGCGTTGCAACGATGTCAGAAATAGTAAGTAGTGATGCCTTCAGTTCTAGATCAAGACCTAGCTTCTTATTGACCTTAAAGCGTCCGACCTTGGCCAAGTCGTAGCGCTTTGGGTTGAAGTAAAGGTTTTCAATTAAGTTCTGTGCAGCTTCCTTAGTTGGTGGTTCACCTGGACGTAGCTTGCGGTAGATATCTAGCAGAGCCTCATCCTGAGTTTTAACAGTGTCTTTTTCAAGAGTTGCACGCATTGATTCGAAATCACCGAACTCTTCAAGAATCTGTTCTTCAGTCCAACCCAATGCCTTCAAGAAGACAGTTACAGATTGCTTACGCTTGCGGTCGATGCGAACACCAACCAAATCTTTCTTATCAACTTCAAATTCAAGCCATGCACCTCGGCTAGGAATTACCTTAGCTGTGAAAACATCTTTGTCAGATGCTTTTTCAATTGTGCGCTCGAAGTAAACACCAGGTGAGCGAACTAGTTGAGAAACAACAACGCGCTCTGTTCCGTTAATTACGAAAGTTCCGCGTGGAGTCATAACTGGGAAGTCACCCATGAAAACTGTCTGTGACTTAATTTCACCAGTGATGTTATTTGTAAATTCTGCTGTTAGGAACAATGGTTGTGAATATGTCATGTCGCGTTCTTTGCACTCACCAATTGAGTACTTAGGTGGCTCGAATCGGTGATCACGGAATGAGAGAGACATTGATCCCTGGAAATCTTCGATTGGTGAAATCTCTTCAAAGATTTCTTCTAAACCAGAAGTTGTTGGGATTTCTCCGCGATTCATTGAATCGGTTGCAGCGATACGTGAGCGCCAAGCATCGTTGCCCAATAACCAATCAACGCTTTCAACTTGCAACGCTAATAAGTTAGGAACTTCGAGAGGTTCGCGGATCTTTGCGAAAGAAATTCGGCGTGGTGCTACTGATATTTTTTTATTCGCGGCCAAGAGATGTCCTTCCAGACAATAAAGCGGGGACGCACAACTATTAGGTCTCAGCCGCTATATGCCCTGACCATATGAATTTTGTGCGAAGGTGAAGGATATCGCGCAAGCCCGCACCCTGTCCAACCCAAGGCTTATACCCCCAAGAGGGGGATTTGTCAGTCAATTGCCCAAAAAATGTGAATAAGGGGTGGAAAGAGAAAAAGCCCCGCCTGGCGTGATGCTAAGCGGGGCGATCTCTGACGAATTACTTGATTGTGACTGTTGCGCCAGCTGCCTCTAGGGCTGCCTTTGCCTTTTCTGCTATCTCCTTGGTGACCTTCTCTAGGAGAGTCGCTGGAGTCGCATCTACAAGATCCTTCGCTTCCTTCAAGCCAAGGCTTGAATTTAATCCGCGAACTTCCTTGATCACTGCAATCTTTGCTGAACCAGCGTTTTCCAAGATAACTGTGAAGTCATCTTGTGCTGCTGCTGCATCGCCGCCGCCGCCTGCTGCTGCGCCGCCGCCTGCTGCTGCTACTGGAGCTGCTGCTGTTACATCGAATTCAGTTTCAAATGACTTAACGAACTCTGAGAGCTCGACCAATGTCATTTCCTTGAACTGACCCAATAGATCTTCTGTGCTGAGCTTTGCCATATTCGTTATTCCTTCTCTTCTGTTTCTGTGGATGCTTCAGTTGCTTCTGCTGCTGGAACTTCAGCAACTTCAGCCACAACTTCTGGTGCAACAGCTTCTGCGGCTGGTGCTTCTACTACTGCCTCAGCTGCTGGTGCAGCTGCTGCTACTGGTGCAGGTGCACCTTGTTCTGATTCAAGCTTGATACGCAATGCATCGAAAATACGAGCTGCCTTAGCAAGCGATCCCTTCATCGCACCAGCAAGCTTTGCCAATAGAACTTCACGAGACTCGAGGTTAGCGAGCTGCATGATCTCTTCTTTGGTTACTGCTTTGCCTTCGTAGATTCCACCCTTGATGACAAGGAATGGATTCTCTTTTGCGAAATCGCGCAGGCTCTTAGCCGCATCGATTGGGTCTCCCTTAATGAAGGCAACAGCTGAAGGACCAACGAGAAGATCTGGTGAAAGATCAACTCCGGCATCCTTTGCTGCAATCTTTGTAAGAGTGTTCTTGACTACTGAGTACTTGGTCTTTTCACCAAGTGCACGGCGAAGCTCCTTCATTGAAGTCACAGATAGTCCGCGATATTCAGTAAGGACTGTTGCTGTTGCTGTGCGGAAGTCTTCCGTTAGCGCTGCAACTGCTGATGCTTTATCTGGGCGAGCCATTCGGTTCACCTTTCCTGGTACTTAGTGATCACAGGAAAATAAAAAAATCCGTAACGCATAAGCGCCACGGATTAACATGAACACCTACGCGGGTTGAGATTTCCTCATTTATCGAATCTTCCTTGCGGAGGATTACGACCTGCGGTCTTTGGTTATGGCGTAAGGCTAAAGGTGGACAGCCTTCGGGGTCAAATCACGCCTGTTTTATGGGCCTACGAATAAGGATTGTTGAGGCGGTAATCGATAAGACAACCGCGATCAGTAGCCCTGTAAATTGTGAACGGGTGATCACATCTTGTGCAAAGGCCAGCGAGCCAAGTACGAATGAGAACTCTCCTATTTGGCTGACACCTACCCCTAGCTGGGTTGGCCGCACATTCATCTTTGCGAATTTCGCCAGCGCCATAGTGGGAAGTGTTTTTAGCAAAATCATCAATCCCAAAACTAATACTGCAAAGGGCCATGCAGCGGCAAGCTCTTTTGGCTCGATCAAAGTACCTATGACAACAAAGAACAAGACTGCAAAAAGATCTCTAAAGGGCAGAATCGCTTTACGGACCTCTTCAGTATCGTGGCTTTGGTTAATCGCTAACCCTGCAACAAAGCCAGCAAGTGCCATTGGAATTCCAAAGACCACCGTTCCAAGAGCCGCTAGAACTAGACCGAAGGAGACAGAATAGATTAAGAACAAATCCTTTTCCCAACGAACAGCTCGTAAAATTCGGGGCAGCATTCGAGATGCACCAAATGCAATTACTCCAAACCCAATCAATCCACCAATTGCTGCCAGCAATGAGGATTCACCTGATCCAAAGAGTGCCAAGATGACGGCAGCCATTGCAACACCAACAACATCTTGCGTCAGAGACCAACCCAATAATGCTTGTTCAGTTGGTGAATCCGTAGTGCGTCTTGGACTACGTGTGATGTTTACTATTACAACACTAGAAGACATCGCAATCGATAAAGACATCAGAAGTGCTCCAAAGATCGGTATCCCTAGCCAAAGAAAAATAGGAGTTCCGACTAATAATCCAAATCCCATTTGCGTTGGTACACCCCACAGCAGACCCTTTTGTTCTCGACTAATTCTTCGAAGATCTAATTCGATGCCAACTTCAAACAACAGTAAGACAACACCTATATCTGCTAGTAAAGCTAATTGATTGTTATCTGCGACAAAGCCCGGTGTAAATGGTGAAACTAATAGACCAGTTAATAAGTATCCAATAACTGAGGGAAGGCCTAATTTGCGGGCGGCAAATCCCATTGTTGCTGCAGCAGTCAGCACAATTCCAACATTTAAGACCAGTGGCGCAGTTTCAACGATTGATGCCATGCCAAATTGTAAGTGACTTGACCTATTCGAGGGGGAAAGAAAAAGGGCCTCGGCGTTAAGCCGAGGCCCTTCTTATTAATTCTTCTTAGTTAGCTACTGCCTCACGAACTAGGTTGGGATCAACTGCGATTCCAGGTCCCATAGTTGTTGAAACAACAGCCTTTTGTACGTAGCGACCCTTTGAAGAGTTTGGCTTAGCACGCATAACTTCTTCCATCGCTGCTGCGTAGTTCTCAGCTAGCTGATCGGCAGTAAATGAAACCTTGCCGATAAGGAAGTGAAGGTTTGAGTTCTTATCAACGCGGAACTCAATCTTTCCGCCCTTGATATCTTCAACAGCCTTAGCAACATCTGTTGTCACTGTGCCTGTCTTTGGGTTTGGCATTAAGCCGCGTGGTCCAAGAACTTTTCCAAGGCGACCGACCTTACCCATCAAATCTGGTGTTGAAACAACTGCGTCGTAATCAAGACGACCCTTTGAAACTTCTTCGATCAATTCATCGCCACCGACGATATCTGCGCCAGCTGCGCGAGCTGCATCTGCTTTTTCTCCATTAGCAAAAACCAAAACACGAGCAGTCTTACCTGTTCCGTGTGGCAAGTTAACAGTTGAGCGGATCGCTTGATCGGCCTTCTTTGGGTCAACGCCAAGTACCAAGGCAACTTCTACAGATGCGTTGTACTTAACTGTTGATGTTTCTTTGGCAAGTGTTACTGCCTCGAGTGGTGTGTAAAGGTGATCCTTGATTACCTTTGCTGCAGCCTCGTTATATTTCTTTGAGCGCTTCATTTCTTCCTCATTCTTTCTTAGGTTGTGGTTAGCGAACCAGCGCGGTTCTCCCACATCTTCTTCTCACTCTGAGAAGAAGAATTCTTTATTTATCCGTTAGTTGTGATTCCCATTGATCTCGCTGTTCCAGCAATGATCTTTGAAGCTGCATCGATGTCGTTTGCGTTTAGATCTGACATCTTAAGCTTTGCAATTTCAGCAACTTGAGCCATGGTGATGTTTGCAACCTTGGTCTTGTGTGGAACTGCAGATCCCTTATCAACGCCAGCAGCCTTCAAGATCAAACGTGATGCTGGAGGAGTCTTGGTGATGAAAGTGAATGAGCGATCCTCGTAGACAGTGATCTCTACAGGAATGATCTGGCCCTTTTGAGCTTCAGTCGCAGCGTTGTATGCCTTGACGAACTCCATGATGTTGACACCATGCTGACCGAGTGCAGGACCTACTGGTGGAGCAGGTGTTGCTGCGCCAGCCTGGATCTGCAACTTAATGAATCCGGTTACCTTCTTCTTTGGTGCCATTTCTTTTCCTCTTTTTGTCTTCTAGTAGTTCTTCAATTAAATCTTTTGTACTTGCGCGAATGAAAGTTCAACAGGGGTTTCACGTCCGAAGATAGAGACAAGAACCTTGAGTTTTGCCTGTTCTGGCATGATCTCTGAAATCGATGCTGGAAGGGTTGCAAAAGGACCATCCATAACTGTGACTGATTCGCCAACTTCAAAGTCGATAAGGCGAATATCTACCTTGTCTGACTTCTTAACTGGACGTGGTGCCAGAATCTTCTCAACATCATCCATACTCAGTGGGCTTGGGTGATGTGCATTGCCAACAAAGCCTGTAACACCAGGAGTGTTACGAACTGCTGACCATGACTCGTCAGTTAAATCCATGCGAACTAAAACATAGCCAGGGTAGATGTTGCGCTTAACCATCTTGAACTGACCGTTCTTTAACTCCTTCACTTCTTCTTCAGGAACTTCAATCTGGAAAATATAATCTTCCATGTTCAGTGACTGAATACGGGTTTGAAGGTTGCCCTTCACTTTCTTCTCATAGCCCGCATAAGAGTGGACTACATACCAATCGCCCAACGCTGTGCGAAGTGTGCGACGGAATTCTGCATTTGGGTCGTTCTCATCTGACTCGATATCGCCATCTTCATCAGATGCCAAGGCCAATTCAGGCTCAGTTGAAGTGACTAGCTCAGAAACGCTTTCTTCAACTACCTCAACGAGAGGAGTTGCAATCTCGCTAGCTGATGCTGCCAGCGCTGCCTCGAAGGCGTCTGCTTTAATCTCTTCGCTCATGTTCTTCCTTTACCCAAATACCCAGAAGACGATCTTTGTAAGAACAAGATCGAGCAATGAAACAACTGCAATAACGAACGTTACGAAAACCATAACCACGGCTGTGTAGGTGGTTAACTGATTACGTGTTGGCCAAACAACTTTGGTGAGTTCACTAACTACTTGGCGGTAGAAAAGACCGACGCGCGCAAATAGACCGAGTTTCTCGGCTACTTGATCGTGTGACTCTGTCATCGTCGTTCCTTTCGTTTAGTACTACTTTTACAACCTAAAACAAACACTGTGCAGGGCAGGAGGGACTCGAACCCCCAACCGGCCGCTTTGGAGACGGCAACTCTAGCCAATTGAGCTACTGCCCTTCGCGAGAGCATGGCAAAACCATAGGGAAAAGCAAACCCTCGTGAGCGTCGAAGTGTAGGGGCAAGAGGCCTTCCAGGTCTAACTCACGCCTGAAGATACGGCAGACTTAGGGCCATGACACCACGTATCTCATCGCGAATCGCTGCCATCGCTGAATCTGCCACTTTGGCCGTAGATGCCAAGGCTAAAGCGCTCAAAGCTGCCGGGCGACCAGTAATTGGTTTTGGTGCAGGTGAACCAGATTTTCCAACACCTTCCTACGTTGTTGAAGCAGCTGCTGCTGCAACACAAGTTGTTGCTAACCATCGATACACACCAACACCAGGACTTCCAGAACTACGCGATGCAATCGTTGCAAAGACAAAGCGTGATTCCAACTATGAGATTACCTCTGATCAAGTACTCGTAACTAACGGTGGCAAACAAGCGGTGTATCAAGCCTTTGCATCAATTATTGATCCAGGTGATGAAGTACTACTTCCATCTCCGTTCTGGACAACATATCCAGAGTGCATCAAATTAGCTGGCGGAAAATCTGTTGAAATCTTTGCTGATGAAACCCAAAACTACTTAGTAACAGTTGAACAACTTGAAGCTGCTCGCACACCAAAGACAAAAGCATTACTTTTCTGTTCCCCCTCTAACCCAACTGGTTCTGTGTATTCAGTTGAGCAAGTTAAGGCAATTGGCGAATGGGCTCTTGCGAACAACATCTGGATCATCAGCGATGAAATCTATGAGCACTTGCTCTATGACGGTGCTACTGCGCCATCTCTTCCAGTTTTAGTTCCAGGTCTTGCTGATACCTGCATCATTATTAACGGAGTTGCAAAGACGTATGCCATGACTGGTTGGCGTGTGGGCTGGATGATTGGTCCAAAAGATGTCATCAAAGCTGCAACAAATCTTCAATCACACATGACTTCCAATGTCTCAAATATTTCACAACGTGCAGCGATTGCAGCATTGACTGGAAACCTTGATGCTGTTCATGAAATGGGTGTGGCATTTAATCGCCGCCGCAAATTAATCGTTGATTTAATCAATGAAATCCCTGGCTTTGTCTGCCCAACACCACAAGGTGCTTTCTATGTATATCCATCGGTCAAAGGTGTGCTTGGAAAAACTATTCGTGGGAAAACTCCTACGACTTCAGCTGAATTGGCCACATTGATTTTGGAAGAAGTCGAAGTTGCAGCAGTGCCTGGTGAGGCTTTTGGCCCTTCTGGATACCTACGTTTTTCTTATGCAACAAGTGATGCTGACATTGTTGAAGGTATCGGGCGTATCAAGAAGCTAATAACTGAAGGTTAAATCTCAATACCAATCAGATTTACTTCAGCTTCTAATGTAATTCCAAAAGTATTTTGTACTTGATCACGTGCTTTGCGCGCAAGCATTGCAATATCTAGCGCCGTAGCAGTTCCTGCATTAGTTAGAGCGAGTACGTGCTTAGTTGAAATCCTTGCACCGCCCACTTCATCACCTTTATGTATTCCAGAGTTTTCAATTAACCATGCAGCTGAAATCTTCACACGACCATCAGTAAGTGGCCACTTAGGTGCAGCGTTTGGAAGTCCATCGGCTGCTTGCTGAGAAATAATTGGGTTAGTAAAGAAAGAGCCTGCTGACCAAGAGTCTTTATCTTGTGAATTAATCAACATCCCCTTTGCCCCGCGAAGTTCCAAGACAGCTTTTCTCACATCAGTAACTGATGCCTTATCCCCCATATCAACACCAAGTTTTTTTGAAAGCTCGGCGTATGTAATGGGATCACTCATCTCACCACGACGAATTTGGAATTGAACTTCCAAAACAACATAACGACCAGGATGGGATTTAAAGTGAGAGCTGCGATAGGAAAATTCACACTCACTATTAGTAAAGGTGCGAATCTCTTTCTTCTCACGATCATAGGTGCGCACCCGAGTAATGAACTCACTGACTTCATGACCGTAAGCGCCAATGTTTTGGATAGGTGTTGCTCCGACAGTTCCTGGAATTCCACTTAAAGTCTCTAACCCGGCAAAACCTCTATCAATTGAGGTTGCAACTAACTCATCCCAGTCCTCACCAGCACCAATGGTTAACGTTGCTCCGCTACATGCATCAACTTCTGCTTGCACAGAGTTATTTGAAATTCTAATTACTGTGCCTTCAAAGCCTGAGTCTGAAACTAAAACATTTGTTCCCCCACCTAAAATCAAAATAGGTGAATCCCCTGCTTCTTCAATTGCAGCGATGATCTCTTCCTGAGTTGATACTTGGAGGATTTTTCCTGCCGGGCCACCCACGTGAAAGCTGGTGTATTTGGATAGATCGGTCATGGGTTAAGGCTACCGACGTGGAGACAAAATCGCTTCTTTGCCTCTGTACTTCTCCAGAATACGGTCATAGGTCTTTTTTGATTGCACATCACGATAATCAGGATCTGCATCGTGATAACCATGATGACGACCTTGATTAAGGGGTAGATCCATCTGTAAGAGTTTGCCGCCGGCCTGTCTGATTTTTAGCGAAAACTCCATATCGGCATTTCTGTAATACACCGCACGTGGATTAAAGCCACCCACTTGAGTCATTGCTTCACGATTAAATGCCATGAAGTAAGAAAATAGAACATCAACTTCTCCAACACCTTTATCGTCAACACTTCGCCATTGGTCTTCTAAGTTAACTAATCCCCCATGCCAACCCACGGCAACGTATTGCCCTTTTGCTAACTCGGCAACTACTGGCGTAATCGCATCACCGATAAATTGAGTTGAGGGATCCATAACAACAACATATTTGCTTGCTACTTTTTCTAGAAAGACATTTGCGCAATCTGCCCAACTGACACCCGGTGCAACTGAAATCAAATATGTGCGCTTATCCATCTCTTCAAATAGAGCCCCAGCATCACCAATGGCGATAATTGCAACTGCGCAATCGCTATGAGCCTTTACAGTTCTCACTGTTTCAAGAGCGTCATCAGTAAAACCATCGACAATTATTCCCACTGTGACATCATTTTCAAGATCAATAGGGCGAATATCGCGTGGATAAGCCAGGGTTATATAGGGCTTCTTTGGCTTTAATTCATAGCCACCTGCAACATCGACAACTTCATAGCCGGCAAGTAATAAGTCTTCACGATATTTATCAGCTAACTTAAAATCTTTAGCAGCTCGTGCATCCATACGTGCTTGTGCTAACTCTGTCACTGAATCTGGAATGCTCATTTAACTACGACTGCCTTTGCCATTCCTAGGACCTTAACCCCGGCAGAAGTTGCAGTGATATCTAGTTTGACCGTGTTTCCATCAACTTCAGTAACAGTTGCCACCACAGTTAAATCAACCTTTTCACCGGCTGGAACTATCACAGGCTTAATAAAGCGGGCTGAGAACTCACGCACATTAGCGCTGCCGCCTGCCCACTCCGTTACATATTTTCCGGCAAGGGCCATAGTGAGCATGCCGTGGGAAATAACATTAGGAAGGCCAACAGAGAGCGCAAACTCTTCATTTTGATGAATAGGGTTTTCATCCCCGCTTGCGCCGGCATATGCCTTTAGCAATGCGCGATCAATATAGAAAACCTTTTCTGGTAAAGCCATTCCTACTTCAGTCATCCGCGCACCACCAATGTTGACCATGATGTGACAACTAATTCAGCGCCATTGTGTAGATCAGATCGCACAGAGATAATTTCATTTCCAGCTGCAACTCTCAATGTTTCAATCGTTGCTGAACATGTGAAGACATCGCCAGCAACTATTGGACGAAAGATTTCAAACTTTTGATCTCCGTGAACCAACCGAGTCCAGTCCACACCGATTTCAGGTTGAGTCAGGATTGATTCATATTGAGATAGGGAAATACGGATAGAAAATGTTGGAGGTGCAACGCTTGTATTGGTTTCACCAATGACGGCCGCAAAGGCATCAATTTCAGATTGAGAAACAGTTACAGACCCTGCACCAGGGAAGGTGCGCCCGACCGAATCGGGATTGATCATTAGCGAGTTTCGCGGTGAAGAGTTGAAGACTTGCAACGTGGACAGAACTTCTTGAGTTCCATGCGGTCTGGATCGTTGCGGCGATTCTTCTTTGTGATGTAATTACGTTCTTTGCAATCAACGCATGCCATGGTGATCTTTGGACGAACGTCCGAGCTCTTACTTGCCATGGTCTTACTCCTTCTATCGATTACGAGGGGCTCAGGTTACCTGAGCCACCACGTAGCGCGAAATTCACGCTTGTTGAACTAGTAGCGGAGGCGGGATTTGAACCCACGACACAGCGATTATGAGCCGCTTGCTCTACCAAGCTGAGCTACCCCGCCAAGGGTTGTGCGTTTAAAACAGATCTTCACCTAGTGAAGAACTCTTTCGAGCCCCCCACCGGAATCGGACCGGTGACCTTTTCCTTACCATGGAAACGCTCTACCAACTGAGCTAGGGGGGCAGATCGAATGCTGAGCGTACAGGCAATTAACTACTTTGGAAAAATGACCTACTTATAGGGCTGGATTTAGCGTGATTTTGCCAGTTGTTTCGCGGGCCAACATCGCTTGGTGTGCAGCAGTTGCCTGGCTCAAGCCAAATGTTGCACCGATTACTGGCTTTAATTTTCCGTCAATTACTAATGAAAACAGCTCAGTGATTACATTATTGAGAAGTTCTTTATTGCCAAAGCAATGCGCCAACCAAAATCCTGTAATCGTCTTTGATCCACCCATCAACACACCTGGATGAATGGGTGTTGGCGCAGTTCGTGATGCCATTCCGAAAGTAACTAAGCGACCAAAAGGTGCTAAGACTTCAAGGCTGGCATCAAAAGTTTTGCCGCCAACCATCTCAAGAACTAAGTTAACTGGCTTTCCACCGTTAGCCTCAAGGATTGCTTCTTTGAGTTTGTCTTGATCTGCGTCAATAACAATATCTGCACCAAGTGATATCGCGAGTGCGCGCTTACTCTCTGATGAAGCAACTGCAATTACTTTGGCTCCCCACATCTTTGCCAATTGAATTGCAATAGTTCCAACGCCACCAGCTGCTGCATGGATAACTACGCTTTCACCCTTTTTAAGATGGCCAACAGTTTTTAGAATGTGCCAAGCAGTAGAACCTTGGACCAACATGCACAACGCTTGTTCGTCCGTGACTCCAACTGGAATTTCAATCATGGCAGCTGAATGCGCAATCGCTTTCTGCGCATATCCCCCGCTATCAACGGGTGCAAGTACACGGCGCCCATTAGCAATGCCAACAACTTCTATTCCTGGAACTAGTGGAAGCTTTTGAGGAGAGAGATAAGAGTTTTCAGTTTGGTGAGTATCGGCATAGTTAATACCGATAGATGTAACTTCTATTAACTCTTGACCAGGACCAGGAACTGGTTCAGTTAGATCAACTAAGTGCATGGACTCTGGACCGCCGAAAGCGGTAATTTGCATTGCCTTCATTTCTATCCCTTTGTTGAGCCTAGTGTTAAGCCTGAAACAAACTGCTTGCGCAATACAAGGAAGAGAATAATTGTTGGCGCAGCAACAATACTGGCACCTGCGGCGAGCAAATTAAAGTCTGTTACAAACTGTCCCTGCAGTTGGCGCAGAGCAGAAGTCACTGGACGCTTGGAATCCTGAGACATCAAAATCAAAGCCCAGAAGAAGTCGTTATAGATCCAGCAACTCATTAACACACCAAGTGCTGCTAGAGGTGGACGCAATAATGGCAACATAACGTTCCAATAATGCCTAAATACTGAACAGCCATCGAGAATCGCTGACTCTGAAATTTCTTTTGGAACAGTCTTCATGTATGAAGAGAGAACGAAGGTAGCAAAACCAACTTGGAATGCAACGTGGATAAGAATAATGCCAAAATAGTTGTTATATAACAATGAACGGTTTCCGAAAAGATCACCAATTTTGATGTATAGCCAGAAGACTGGAATATAAGTTGCAATAGTGGGCAACATATTACCAGCGGTAAAGAAAAGTAGAAGAGTGAGATTAAATCTAAATGAGTAGCGTGATACAACAAAAGCTATGAGTGAACCTAAAAATAAAATCAAAATAACACTAGGTACCATCACATACAGAGTATTCAAGAAGTATTTCGATAAACCCATTACTCGAAAAGCTTGGAAATAGTTATCTAGGTTTAAATGACGTGGCCAAGAAAAAACACCGTAGGAAATAATGTCGTTATATGGACGAAGTGAGGTCCAAAGTGTCCAAAGAATTGGAAAGATCCAAACAAAAGCAAAGAAACCGATAAAAGCAGAGATGAAGTTGTCTTTGACTTTTTGCTTATTCTTATACTCTTTATTTTGGACGATCGTTGTACTCACTTGAGGTCCTCCTTAAAGACATTGCGCAGATAAACAAGGATTGGCACAACGCAGAGCACCAGCGCTATAACCGAATAAGCTGCACCCTTCATTGAAATACCCTGTCCTGCAAAGTTCTGGAAGGCCAAAATATTGAGCAGAGGCCAGGCCGTAGAGGTGCCATAAATAATGTAAACAAGGTCAAAAGCACGCAGAGAATCGATAATTGTTATGACCAAAATGATGACATTGACCGGGCGCATCGTAGGAAGAATTATTTTTCTAAAGGTCTGCCACTCTGTCGCACCATCGATTGCAGATGCTTCGCGAAGGGATGAATCAAAGGACTTTAGGCCAGCTAAATAAAGCAACATGATGTAACCGATATGGCGCCAAGAGGCTACAGCCATAATCACATAGCTATTGATGTCGTAGTTACCCCAGATAGAAACTGCGTTTCCAATATCTCTACCCATTACACCTTGCACAAAGCCACCAGGCTGGAGCATGAAGTTCCAGATAATTCCGATAATAGCCAGGGAAAGAACTACAGGGATATAGAAAATAGTTTCATAAATCTGGTGACCTTTAATTTTGCGATCAAATTGATAAGCCAATAAAATTCCAAGTGGTGTTGCAAGGAATGTGAACCACAGTAACCAGACGACATTGTTCTTTAGCGCATCATAGAAAACTGGTGAATCGAAAAATATGTTTTTATAGTTTGCTAGACCGGCCCATTTAATGTCACTGACATTAATGCCGTTCCAGTAAGTGAAAGAAAGAACGACTGTGATGAGTGTAGGAAACCATAAGAAAATTATCTGCAACAAAGTTGGAATACCTACGAATGCGCTGAGCGTAAACCGATCATTACGGGAAAGGGAACGACGGCTGCGAACTTTTTTGTCCACAGCCGCCGTTTTCATTTCTTAACCTTAGTCTAATCCGTTAGTTTTAACGAATTAAAGTGCCGGTAGTGCATCCCATTGTGCTTGAGTGTTATCAAGAATCTTTGTTAGATCTTTTGGATTCTTAAGGAAACTCTGAATTGCTGGGCCAACAACTGGGCCAGCAAAGTCACCGCGAGTATCGCGGTCTAGGAAGAAGCCAATGTTCTGAGCTGCGCCAAGAACTGCAAGCTTCTGGTTATTAAATGCATCATAAGAAGATGAATCGAAATCAGTGCTGATGTAGATATTTGTATCTCCAGCGGCAACTGCTGCATCAATACCTTCCTTTGATCCCAAGAATCCTGCAAGGTCTGCTCCGCCTTCGACATTTTTACCATTTGCGGCAACTGAAATACCGTCAAGTGGCGCATCGATTGAGTCAATACCGTGCTCTGGATTGATTTCTGGGAATGGAACGATCCATAGATCGTCATAGTCTTCTTGTGACTTAGCTTTAAAGTCATTAGCAAACCAAGAACCCATCATCATGGCGCCGCACTTCTTCTGTAGTAGAAGATCGCGCATGCCATCCCATGAAATATCAAGAATATTCTTGTTCATGTAAGGAATCAATTGACCCATGTGATTGAAAACTTCTACAACCTTGGCATCTGTCCACTGCTCTTTGCCGTTAAGCAAGTCAATGTGGAATTGGTATCCATTAAGACGCATGTTGAGAATATCGAAAGTTCCCATTGCTTCCCAGCCGCCCTTGTCACCAAGTGCGTAACCAACTAGACCCTTCTTCTGTGTAGCTTCACACAGTTTGATTAGGTCATCCCATGTTGCAATGCTCTCTGGGTTAAGACCCAATTCCTGCATTGTTGACTTACGGTAGTGAAGTCCCCATGGGTAGTAGGTAGTAGGAATGATGTACTGCTTGCCATCTGAAGGATTTGTTGCACCTTGGATTGCAGCAGCTGAAAGTGAACTTCCAAGTGCCTTTACCTGATCTGAAACATCAGCTAGAAGTCCTGCATCAGCACGTGCATTGGTACGCCATCCGGCCATCCAACCAAATGCATCATCTGGTGTTCCTTGCAAAATCTGAACGAAGTTATTCTGGAAGTCATCTGAGTTGACTGCCTGTGAAATTACTTTGTTACCAGTCTTCGCTGTGTAAGCATCATTTGCTGCGATTGCAATTTTTGAACCAGCATCGCTTAGATTTCCACGAATAGTGAAGTGAACATCTCCAGTGACTTGCTTCTTTCCGCAACCAGCAAGAAGTGATCCACCAGCAACTAGTCCAGCTCCACCGATTGCAGCACCCTTAAGTACTGAACGACGGGAAATGCCATTGTTTACATCTGACATTGTTTTCCTTTTCTCTAGAGTTGAGCCTTTCGAAAGGTCATCAGGTTTTGAAGGGGTCAAGGCCTGGTAAC
>CALBFE010000065.1 GCA_937888825.1 uncultured Actinomycetes bacterium
ACAGGACTTGTCTTGCTGATCTCTGCTGGCGTTGATGCGATTTCTCGCCGCGGCGCAGCAGTGAGTTGACGCCCTCTTTAAGCTTTAACACCCATCAAGTGCTCGAGTGCTAGTTGATCAACTAGTTCATAGCCATATCCGCGTGCTCCGGCTGCTTCAACATCGAAGGAATCTTTAGCAAGATCTCTCCATGTTTCACCAGCGCTCAACGTTGATTCATTTAATCCTGGAATATTTGAAGCCTTCATTGCTTCAATAACACGAGGATCAGCGCGAAATACCGCAGCCCGCTCTTTGAGAGCTAAGTAGGTGCGCATATTTGATGTTGCTGATTCCCACACACCCTTGTCATCTTCTGTGCGGGCTGGCTTGTAGTCAAAGTGCTTTGGTCCGTCGTACTTATAGCGCTCGAGTAAATCAACTAAGAAGAACGCTGACTTTAAATCTCCATGACCAAAAACTAAGTCTTGATCAAATTTTGGACCATGCTGGCCGTTGAGGTCGATGTGATACAACTTCTTTTGCCATAGCGCTTGTGCAATACCGTGAACAAAGTTCAGTCCAGCCATTTGTTCGTGGCCCACTTCAGGGTTAAGTCCAACTAACTCTGGGCGATCTAAGGTGTAAATGAAAGCTAGAGCGTGACCAATTGTTGGCAAGAAGATATCTCCCCTTGGCTCATTTGGCTTTGGTTCAATTGCAAATTTAATGTCATACCCATTATCGGTGACAAACTCGCCTAGAGTATTAAAAGCTTCACGGAAGCGATCGAGTGCAACAAAGGCATCCTTTGCACCATCAGATTCGGCGCCTTCACGACCACCCCAACACACATAGGTCTTTGCGCCAAGTTCAACGGCTAGTTCAATATTTTTCATCACCTTGCGGAGGGCATAACGGCGAATATCTTTATCATTTGATGTAAATGCTCCATCTTTAAAGACTGGATGCGAGAAGAGATTTGTAGTGGCCATAGGAACTTTCATTCCAGTCTCGGCTAAAGCTTTCTTGAAGCGATCGATGTGGGTGCGTCGTGCACCTTCATCACTTCCAAAGGGAATTAAGTCATCATCATGGAAAGTCACGCCATAGGCACCGCGAGCAGCTAACTCATTGACGGTGCGGACTGGATCAAGTGCTCCTCTGGTTGCGTCTCCGAAAGGGTCACGTGCCTGCCAGCCAACGGTCCAGAGACCAAAAGTGAACTTATCTGCAGGAGTAGGTGTTAGTGACATCGTGAAAAGCCTTTCTTATGCGCTCGTTTTGGTACATCCCTAACTTACCTCTAATCTTGACCCCTATCCATATGAAAGCCGCAAGGTTTTTATCTGGGTTAGCGGGAGTGGTGAAATGGCAGACACGCAGGTCTTAGGAACCTGTGTCTTCGGACGTGAGGGTTCAAGTCCCTTCTCCCGCACATACGTATAACAAAGATAAGAAAGTAAACTCTTCTCATGGCCAAACAGTCTGCTGCACGCACAAAGATGTTGGCATCGCAAGCAAAAAAAGCTGCTGCCGAACGACGTGCTGAGAAGGTAAAAAATGAATCTGTAACTACCCCATCTCAAGCAGATAGCGATAAATACTTAGAGTTAGAAGGCAATTGGGTTGCAATTGGATTAGCAGCACCAGCCCGTCGTGCGTTAATCGATGATGGTTTATTTAGTGTTAGTGATCTGCGCAAAACTTCTCTTGCAGCACTTAAAGAACTTGATGGCATGGGCCCAAATGCAATCAGAGTATTGGTTGCAGAGATGAAAAAAGCTGATCTATCTTTTAGAAAATAGATTACGCATTTTTAACTGCAGCAAAGCCCAACTTAACATCGTTTTTAATATCTTCGATATTTTCTAGGCCAATACTCAAGCGAACCATTCCTGGAGTTATTCCAGCTTTTAATTGCTCATCTGGACTCAGTTGGGCATGAGTTGTTGATGCAGGATGAATTACTAAGGAGCGAACATCGCCAATGTTTGCAACATGGCTAAATAGTTTTAATCCTTCAACAAATTTACGGCCAGCCGTTGCTCCACCCTTTAACTCAAATGCAAAGACGGCGCCTGCTCCCTTAGGTGCATATTTCTTTGCCGTTGCATACCAAGGAGATGATGGAAGTCCTGCATAACTCACATGCGCAACTTCAGGCTGCTTTTCTAGCCATTCTGCTAGGGCTTGGGCATTGAGCAAATGTCGATCCATACGTAGATTGAGCGTCTCTAAGCCTTGAGCAAGTAACCATGCGTTAAATGGTGAAACTGAAGAACC
Source organism: uncultured Actinomycetes bacterium (assembly GCA_937888825.1). Taxonomy (GTDB): domain Bacteria; phylum Actinomycetota; class Actinomycetes; order Nanopelagicales; family Nanopelagicaceae; genus Planktophila. Next base: position 2,266 of record CALBFE010000065.1, read on the forward strand.
AAAATCACGAAGTAGTTGCAGTCGAGCCTTAAAGATGTAGGCAAGGTTTGCGCCAAAGTCACCACCAACACCAAGAGTTTTTGCATAAACCATGTTGTTATAACTTGGATCGGGTTCATTAAAGCCAGGGAACTTCTTAGAATCTTTAGCAAAATCAAAGTTTCCAGAGTCAACAATTGCGCCCACCATTGCATTGCCATGGCCTGATAGGAACTTGGTTGCTGAGTGCACGATGATGTCGACGCCATGATCAAATGGGCGGGTTACATAAGGCGTTGCAATGGTGTTATCAACAATCCATGGCACACCGGCCCCATGGGCCACCTCTGCAATGCCTGCAAGGTCTAGTACGGTGCCTAATGGATTTGATATTCCCTCACCAAAGAAGGCTTTGGTGTTGGGCTTAACGGCTGCCCGCCATGCATCCATATTGCCTGTGTCATTAACAAAAGTAACTTCAATACCAAATTTTGGAAGGGTGTAATTAAAGAGGTTGAAGGTTCCGCCATAAACATTGGAACTTGAAACCACATGATCGCCAGCTTGAGCAACGTTCATTATTGCAAGGGTTGTTGCTGCCATTCCAGATGAAACTAGGAGTGCGGCAACGCCACCTTCAAGAGTTGCAAGTCGCTTTTCAACCGCGTCCTGGGTTGGGTTATTAATTCGGGTGTAAACATTTCCAGCTTCGGCAATTCCGAAGAGATTAGCCGCATGCTGCGTATCTCGAAATTGATAGGCAGTAGTTTGATAAATCGGAAGAGATCGAGATCCCGTATCTGAATCAGGGTTTTGACCTGCATGGATTTGTTGGGTTTCAAAAGACCATTCACTATTTTCGCTCATGCGAATTACTCTTCACCCTTTATAGGGCTTTTGCAAGCACCTAACTAGTTAATTACAGCGTAGGCAACAAGGGTAAGCCCAATAACTATCGAGAAAGCCTGAACTGCTTTTGTTTCCAATTTTTTGCCTAACGCGGGGATCCACGTGCTTGCAAGCAAAATCGCACCAGGAATAATGATGGTCAAACTACGTCCCACTACTCCATTGTCCCCAGTTTGGTATCTCAAGTTAATAAGGCCAATTGCGATGAGCAGATATCCGCCCATTCTGTAGTTATTAATAAGGTTACTTTTCATTGCCGTGCCTCCTCAAAATAGAAATGGGGTGTCGATTTCTCGACACCCCATCGTCAATCTATTTAATTAGTGATCTTCCTTCATACCTTCAGCTATTGACTTCATGCGTGCGATCTTGAGAATTGTAAGACCGAATACGCACTTAGCAAGAACGTCAGCAATTGTGTATCCCACTTGAACGCCAACGAACTGCTCTGCAGTTGCATCTCCGCCCATTCCTAGGATGTAAGAGATTGGGTATACGCCCCATGTCGCAATCAATAGAAGACGCAAGCGACCAACGGTCTCTGCAACTCCTGCTGGTTGACGATCAAGTGACTTACCAAGCTCTACGAACAGTACGTAAAGGATGTATAGGAAAGGAAGTGTTGATAGAACACCGAACATAACCTGTGTGTTCTGATCGTTTGAAACTTCACCTGGGTATCCAAGCGCGATCATCGCAGCTGAAGCTGGGACCAAGCGCATGATGAGGGAACGTGAAACTTCTTTGGCTAGTGCAAGTACAGCGATTACTTCAACTAGAAGTAGTGGCACTGTAAGCAACCAGTCAACATAACGATAAGCCTCGTTAAATGAACCTTGAGCACCTGAAACGTTAACAGTCATGTCTGCAGATGATTCATTGAATGAGTTGAAAATACGCATGTAGTGGTATCCAGCAATGAATGTAACCATTGATGACATCACTAGTGCATTACGGTACTTAGCTAATACGCGCTGTTGTGAAACGAGCGTATAGATCGTGCATGCGAGCATTGAAACTAATCCAAATGAGAAGATGTTATAGATTAGGTTCCATTGATTGCTATCTAGTTTTAGCATGTAGCTATGCCTCCGGGAGGTTTAAGTTTCCTAGATGTCTTGTGGCATCTAGTACCGCTGAGCCAATGAGGACCTCGAGGCGCCTCACTGCGCTTTGGTGTAATAATTCTGAACCAAAACTGAGAATTTTGCAGTGTGAAAGGGTAGGAACCACGAAAAATTCTGCTTTTTATGCCTGTGGAGGCCCTACCCCTGGCCTATTTCCCATCCCAACTAGCCAACTCAAGGGCAAATGGGTCAAGACCCATGGGGCCGATCTTGAGGGCATAGGTGTGGAACTTTTTCAGGGAGAAGGCCGAACCTAGGCGGGCCTTGGCATCCTCACGCGCCTTCATCCAAACGCGCTCTCCCACCTTGTAGGAAATAGCTTGGCCAGGCCAGCCCAGATAACGGTCAGTCTCACTGCGTGAATGATCCTCATCGAGAAGTGCTTGCTCATTGAGAAGTTTGCGAGATGACTCGGCGTTCCACACCTTGCCATCAAAACCGGTATACCCAAGGTGCATCCCGATATCTACAACAATGCGTGCAGCACGCAGCGCCTGAGCAGAGAGATAACCCATTTCAATTCCTGGCTCATCAAAGGCGCCTAGCTCATTCATGAAGCGCTCTGCATACAAGGCCCAGCCTTCGCCATAACCGCTAATCCATGCACCATTGATTTGAAAACGAGACAAACGCTCTTTTTCAATAGCAACAGTTGCACATTGCAAGTGATGGCCAGGCACAGCTTCGTGATACCAGGTTGAAACTAAGTGCCAGCTGCTGGCTTCATCTTTTCCCAGCATTGGGATCCAGGTTGTGCCAGGACGTGACAAGTCTTCAGATGGTGGATTGTAATACGGCGCAGATGCGCTTCCCTCTGGAGCAAGACGAGCTTCACAAATCTTGATGCGATCATCGATTTCAAAGTATTCGCCATCCATACGTGCAATTGCTGCATCAGTAAAATCTTGCAAAAACTTAACAACATTATCTTTGCCCTTGATTACATACTTTGGATCCTTATCAAGGTGATCTGCAACTTCACGAAGTGTTTTTGCGCCAGGCTTAATCTGTTCAGCAATCTCCCACATACGCGCATTTATAGCTTTTAGATCAGCCATTCCCCACTCATAGGTTGCACGAAGATCTAACTTTGCACCTGTGAAGTAGCGTGCCCAAACGGCGTAACGATCAGCGCCAACTGCATCTTCTGGCGTTGCAATAGGAAGATATTGATTCTCTAAAAACTCCGCAGTCTCAGCCGCAGCCTTTTCAGCCAACTTTGCATTCTCATGAATTGCTGGATATTTACCCGCAGCATCAAAGTTTTTAGCCATTGCGCTAAATCCACCATTTGCATAGTTATTGAGTTGTTCAATGACTCCACGAACTTGGCGCTGAGCAGTTGTCTTTCCACTCTTAGCGACCTCCATGATTGCACCAGTCCATGACTTATATGCGCCATCAACTGCTGCTAAACGCTTTGCGATGTTGTCAAAGTCTTTATCCGAACTCTTTGGCATGAGTTCAAAAATTGAACGGACATTTGAAGGTGGGGATGTAAGAACGTTCCACAGTACAAAAGATTCCTG
>CALBFE010000066.1 GCA_937888825.1 uncultured Actinomycetes bacterium
CTGATTGCTTCACGCCACCAAAGGGAGCTGCTGGATCTGAGATAACACCTTTATTGATGGCAACCATTCCTGATTCCATCGCCTCTGCTGTGCGCAAGGCGCGGGTGAGATTTGATGAGAAGACATAACTAATAAGACCAAACTCAGTGTCATTAGCAAGCTTGATGCCCTCTTCATCTGTATCAAAAATAATGATTGGGGCTACTGGCCCAAAGATTTCATGAAGAAGAATTGGATTGTGTTTATCAACGATTAACACTGTGGCTGGATAAAAGGCACCATCGCCTTCAGGCTTAACGCCACCAACTTTTACCTTTGCACCCGCTGCTACTGATTCATCAACGATCTGTGCAATTTTGTTGCGCTCCTTCATTGAGACAGATGCACCTAGTGTTGTTGTGGCATCAGTTCCGCGGCCCATCACAAATGAGCTCATGGACTTCGTCATTTCATTAATGAATGCCTCTGAAATGCCGCGCTGCACATAGATGCGATTTGCTGATGTGCAAGCTGCACCACCGTTGCGCATCTTGGCAAGAAGCAACTGCGGAATTGTCACAGCAAGATCTGCATCATCATGAACAACTACTTGTGCATTTCCGCCCAGCTCCATCGAGCAGCGAATTACTCTGTCTGCAGCCTCTTTGAGAAGCACTCGACCAACTTCAGTGGAGCCAGTAAATGAAAGATTCTTAACGCGTGGATCATGCAACATCTTTGAAATTGCTGGTCCAGTTTTTTCTGGCAAAACTAAATTAAGAACACCCTTAGGAAGACCCGCACGTTCCATGATGTCAACGATGTACATGGCAGTTAAAGGGGTTTCAGTTGCTGGCTTTAAAATCATGGTGCAACCAGCAGCAACTGCTGGTCCGATCTTTCGAGTTGCCATACCTGCTGGGAAATTCCATGGCGTAATTAGAATAGAAAGCCCAATGGGTTGGTGAGTAACAAGAATTCGCTTGTCTCCTGATGGTGATTTACGGAAATCGCCTGGTGTGCGAACTGTTTCTTCAGCAAACCAACGGAAAAACTCTGCTGCATATCCGGCTTCACCGCGAGCATCTGGCATCGCTTTTCCATTTTCGCGTGAAATCAACGTTGCGATTGTCTCAATTTCACTTGTCATAATTTCAAAGGCTTTGCGCAAAATCTCAGAGCGATATCGGGGAGCAGTTTTTGCCCATGATTCGGCAGCGGCATCAGCGGCAGCTATAGCTGCTTCGCACTGTGCATCAGAGGCCAAAGAAACTTCGGCAATTACTGAGTTATCACTTGGATCATGGACGGCTACCTTGCTAGCGCCCTCAACCCATTGGCCATCGATATATAACTGTGTATGCATAGGTGAAGCATACGCTTTAGGCTTAAAACAGTGAAGATGCAGTGCTCTGCGGTAGAGTGATGCTTATTAAGTTGCAGAAAATGCAATTAAAAGAGGAGTTTTAAGTGCCTAAGTCGTGGACCGATGATGCGCAGACTCCGGTTGTCAAACAGGAGCAAAGTCATCTTAAAGACCCCTTAATCTATAGAATCAAAAAATACTTTCTGGGAGTTCCACTTAATCGTCACACTTTGTCTTCTCAGAGACTAAGCAAGAAAAATGCTTTTGGAGTGCTTTCATCTGACTGCATCTCTTCATCAGCTTATGGTGGTGAACAGATACTCGTTGCTCTAATACCTGCATTTGGATTGGCCGCATTTACTATTTTTCCACCAATGATCGGCATCATCCTTGTGATGTTGATTGCTATCACTCTTCTATATCGAGATGTGATCACAACATACACACGCTCTGGAAGCGCTTATCTGGTGTCTAGGGAAAACTTTGGGCGAGTAGTCTCGCAAATAGCAGCAGTGGAACTTATGTTCGGCTACATCATCACAGTTGCAATTCAATCAGCTGCAGGCGTCGCTGCACTTTTATCTACTTTTCCGGAGTTAAATCCTTATAAAGTTCAAATAACAATATTCATCGTTTTACTCTTGACCTATGTCAACTTACGAGGAGTGAAAGAGGCTGGAGTATTTTTCGTAATACCTTCTTATCTCTTCATGGGAACCATGTTTGTTGTTTTCATTTTTGGAATTTATAGGTACTTCACGGGCACCTTGCCTATCTATAGTCAAGACGCAGAGGGTCTGGTCCCCATTGGACAAGCACAAGGTCTGCTCTCAGTTGCTGCAATGCTCTTGATTCTAAAGGCATTTGCAAATGGAAGCGCTTCTTTGACTGGGCTTGAAGCTATTTCAGATAGCGTCCCTTTGTTTAAAAGCCCAGAGCATGTGAATGCAAAACGAGTCTTGATCCTTATGAGTCTCACGTTGGGCACCTTGATTATTGGTATCGCTTGGCTTGCAAAAGAGGTTCAAGCTATTCCCTATGCCGATGGAACTCCGACAGTAATTTCTCTTGTAGCTAAAGCAGCGTTAGGCGATAGCGTCGTGGGTGGTGTCTTTTTCGTGCTTACCCAACTTGGAACAATGTTGATCTTGTTTGCCGGAGCAAACACTTGTTTTAGTGCCTTTCCAAATATGGTCAACATGGTCGCCAATGATGGCTACTTACCTCGCCGATTGACACAACGAGGCCACAAATTAGTCTTTTCAAATGGTGTTTTTTTTATCGCTGGTATTGCCTCAATTCTTGTAATAGTAACTGGAGCAAGTATTACCATCCTTGCAGCAATTTATGCTCTTGCAGTATTTATCGGTTTTGCACTCACCGGTGCAGGTATGACAAAGAGAAGCATTTTGTTGAAGTTGCCCAAGTGGAAAATCTATTCACACGCTTTCTCGACAGCAATCGCTGTTTTTACTGTTTTAGTTCTTTCTATTGTTAAATTCGCTGAAGGTACTTGGGTCGTTGTAATTGGGACACCTTTAGTTGTGATTTTGATGTTGAAATTTAATAATCAATATACGCGTGAACAAGATGCACTTGTTGTCAAACAACATCAAGAGCGTGCGACTTCTATTGCACGCCATGATGTGACAGTTCTGGTCGATAATATAGATATCGCAACAGTTGGTGCAATCAGATATGCGCGAAGCCTTAAGCCACGCAATCTTGCGGCAGTCCATTTTGTTATTGATGACCGTCGTGCCGAACAAATTCAAAAAGCTTGGGCTGCATCAGATGCACTCGATGACGTAACTCTAGAACTCATAGACTGTCCCGATCGCCGACTAGCAAATGCTGCTTTGGATTATTCATTACGAATGACAGAGAAATCGGATGTCGAATTAACTCTTCTCTTGCCTCGACGTGCTTATTCTGGATTCTTAGGTCGATTACTACATGATCAGACGGCAGAAGAGATTGCTGCGCCAATTTCACAACTGCCTCGTGTAGTTGCAACAATCGTTCCTTTCGATGTTGCTCGCATTACTTCTGGTGCAACAATCGACGTGCACTACCCTCAGGAAGTTAAGAAAGTCGTTAAACAATCAGCCTCTACTCCTAAAAAAGATGTACCAATCGATGTTGAACCAGTAAGCCATTACGCAGAAAATCTGACCAAAATTGGTGAGATTCATTGGCGCAAGCGCGCTCAAGTTCAAGGGCGAGTAACTTCAATTAAAACTGCTCCTCGCGGATCTGCTCCCGCTCTTCAAGTTGAAATTTGGGATGAAACTGGCGGTGTTTCATTACAGTTCTTAGGTCGTCGCGAAATCGCAGGCCTTGAAGTTGGTTCACAGATGCGTGCCGAAGGCATGGTTGGTGAAGATGAAGGATCTATGGTGATCCTTAATCCTTCTTACGAACTCCTTGTATAAATTCTTTCAACATCGCTGAGCACTCTTCTTCAAGCACTCCACTGCGCACTTCTAGCTTATTAAGAGCTCGAGGATCTCGAATTACGTCCCAAACTGAGCCAACCGCACCGCCTTTTTCATCCCATGCACCAAAAACAAGAGTGGCGATTCGAGATTGTGCAATAGCACTTGCACACATAGGACATGGCTCAAGTGTGACAACAATGGTGTGATTCTCTAATCGCCACTGCCCCAGCACTTGCGCAGCTTTTCGAATAGCAACAATCTCGGCATGTGCAGTTGGATCATTATTTAATTCGCGTTCGTTATGACCCGTAGCAATAACTTCACCAACGCTATTAACGATCACAGCGCCCACTGGAACATCTCCACTGGCACTAGCTTGTTGCGCAACAGCTAAAGCTGTGCGCATTAACTCATTATCGTTCACAGCTCTAATAATTCTGCAAACTGATCGCCGAATCCCAATCGATTAGCAATCGCCTCAAGTTGTTCATCAGGAAATAACTCTGCATCATCACAGAGCGCTGAAATCTCCATGCTGTTCATTCCAAGATCTGCAAGGATGTCAAGTTGACCAATCGGACTTGACTCTTCATCATCTTCTGGAAGTGGAATGTCTGCAAACGCTAACAACTCTTCAGCAACTTCATAATCTAGCGCTGCAGTTGCATCACTAAGGAAAAGTGAAATGTGTGCACCAAGAACACGAATCAAAATAAAGAACTCTTCATCAATTGAAATAAGTGCAATCGATCCGCCATTTGTTTGTTGAGCTTTAAGCCTTGAAATAATCTGTCCAATGTCATTTGGATCTGGCAGTATCCCTAAGGTCCAACGCCCATCTTCGTGCCATGCAGCTACGGCAATATCTAACTCATTTGTGACACTGATGACTTTTGGCGCATCTTCGGCTAAAACGTCAAACTCTTCGATGTCTTCTGCGAGGTCATCATCGAAATCAGCCATGCCCAGATGATTCCACTCATTGGAAAGGATTGAAAGCCCTGTAAGGTAATGCCTATGAAAGTTCACGTTGCCAATCACCCACTTATTGCCCACAAATTGACGGTTTTGCGCGATGAACGTACTGATTCTCCAACATTTCGACGTTTGGTTGAAGAGCTAGTAACACTTCTGGCCTATGAAGCCACGCGTGAGATTCGTACGCACAGTGTTGAGATAACAACTCCCGTTACTAAGACCAAAGGCCTAAAAATGGCCGAGCCTCGGCCAGTAGTAGTTCCTATCTTGCGCGCTGGTCTTGGAATGCTCGAAGGTATGAGCAAGTTAATGCCAAATGCTGAAGTTGGTTTCCTTGGCATGGTCCGTGATGAGAAAACTTTAAAAGCCAGCACATACGCCAATCGTTTACCTGAAGATTTATCTGGCCGTCATGTATTTGTTTTAGATCCCATGCTTGCAACAGGTGGAACTTTGATTGCAGCCTTTCATTATTTACTTGACCTTGGCGCCACTGAAATAACAGCAATTTGTATATTGTCAGCACCTGAAGGTGTGAAAGCTGTGGAGAATGAGTTCTCTGCAAGTAAAGTGCCAATCAATATTGTGACTGGTGCCCTCGATGAAAAACTTAACGAACATGGTTACATCGTCCCCGGACTGGGTGATGCGGGCGATCGTTTATACGGAGTTGTATAAATGGCTGCCACTTCCCCCGGATATGCAATTACTATCCGTGTTGAGGGCTCACCTTCTGCCCAACCTGTAGCACTTGCTACAACTGTTATTACCGCGGCCGGTGCAACCATTACTGCCCTTGATGTTGTTGAATCACTTCTAGAAAAAGTTGTTTTAGATATTACGTGTGACACCATTGATTCAGCACACGCTGACCAAATTACAATTGCACTTGCAAAAAATCCCGAACTCACAGTTCGCAAAGTCAGTGATCGAACATTCTTGCTCCACCTCGGTGGAAAGATTGAAATTCAATCTAAAGTTCCACTAAGAACCCGCGATGATCTCTCCCGTGCTTACACTCCAGGCGTTGCACGTATTTGTCAGGCAATCGTTGCTGACCCAGCAGATGCTCGCCGCTTAACTATTAAGCGCAATACTGTGGCAGTTGTTACTGATGGATCAGCGGTATTAGGTCTAGGAAACATCGGCCCAGCAGCAGCCCTTCCTGTGATGGAAGGTAAAGCTGCCTTGTTTAAGCGCTTTGCAGATGTTGATGCATGGCCAGTCTGCTTAGACACACAAGATGTGGATGAAATTGTTCGCACGGTTCAGTTAATCGCACCTGTCTACGGCGGAATTAACTTAGAAGATATTTCAGCTCCGCGATGCTTTGAAGTTGAGCGCCGACTACGTGAACTCCTAGATATTCCGGTTTTTCATGATGACCAGCATGGAACTGCAATTGTTGTTCTGGCGGCGCTTCGAAATGCTCTTAAGTTTGTTAAAAAAGATCTTGGTTCTGTAAAGATTGTTTTGAGTGGCGTGGGCGCTGCTGGAAATGCAATCGCCCGTTTACTCACACTTAGTGGAGCCAAGAACATTATTGGATTTAATCACCATGGTGTAATTCATAATGACATGAAATCTGAAGATCCGATGCAACAGTGGTTTATCGATAACAGCAATCCACATAGTTTTATTGGCACAATGCCAGAGGCTCTTGTTGGTGCTGATGTATTTATTGGCGTGAGCGCACCAAATATTCTCAAAGAAGCTGATATTTCAACCATGGCAAAGGGATCAATTATCTTTGCGCTTGCTAATCCAGATCCTGAGGTTGACCCGGTTGTGGCACGTAAGTATGCAACCGTTGTTGCTACAGGGCGAAGCGATCAACCAAATCAAATTAACAATGTTCTGGCATTTCCTGGAATCTTCCGTGGATTACTCGATGCTAATGCCCACAAAATTACCGATAAATTATTAGTTGCAGCAGCTGAAGCTATTGCTGACTGCGTCTCTCCTGAGCAACTCAATGCCTCATTTATTGTGCCCAGCGTCTTTGATCCAAATGTGACTAAAGCTGTAGCTGCGGCGGTTAAGAAGTCAGTGTGATTGAACTAGCTGCATCATTTGATGCTCAACTTTCCAACCTTGCGCCGTATTTAATCTACTTAACCGTTGGTGCCATTGTTTTCTTTGAAACCGGTGTTCTATTTGCCTTTTTCCTACCTGGTGACTCAATCCTCTTTAGCGCAGGTTTGGTTGCAGCAGCTCACGGAGATGTAAATGTAGCGATTCTTGTTACCGTCATCTTTATTGCTGCATTCTTTGGCGATCAAATAGGTTTTGTATTGGGACGCTTAGTTGGCCGCCCTTATCTTGAAAAGCATAACTCCCCACGTATGCAAAAAATGATTGCCCGTTCGGAGCGCTTCTATGAACAAACAGGGTGGTGGGCTGTAGTTGCTGCGCGCTTCTTCCCATGGATTCGCACCTTTGTCCCACCTATTGCCGGTGCATCGAAGATGAATTACTACAAATTCCTTTCCGCTAACGCACTCGGTGCCTTGTTATGGGGTGTGGGAATCACTCTTGCAGGTTACTACGCGGCGACATTGCCATGGGTGAAAACATGGTCTTACGCAATTGCCGCTTTCTTTATTTGTGCCTCTTTGGTTTCTGCACTCGTGAACTACTTACGCCACCGGCGATAACACCTAAGTACGTCATAACAATTCCAGTTACAAGGTAAGCACTTACATTCACTCCATTGGTTGGGGAAATCAAGTCAATTACTAGCGATCCAACTAACTGTCCGCCAACACTAAAGAGTGTGAAAGTTAAAACGCCTAAATGTTGCACGATCGTTGAAGTGAAAGCGATATAGATGACTCCAATTGCTCCGCCGGTGTATATCCACCAAGGGCCAGCTGGAAGTGGGACAAGTTCAATCCTTCCTATGAGAACACTGCCCAGAATAAGAATTACAAGAAGTGATGTTCCAGTAATGAAGTTAAGTAGAGAAGTGGTGAAGCTTTGGTGTGAATACTCATTGATTTGACCATTAAGTGCTCGTTGCACACCCACTACAGCTCCAGCTATACAGCCCAGTACTACTGCGAAGAGTGAAAGATTCTTGGCATCAATACGATCAAAGACTGAAACAAAGACGGCTAAAACAGTTAATACAGCTGCTGCTACCCGACGTTTGGAAATTAGCTTCTTCCCGCCACCGGTCAGGCCTACTCGATCCACAACTAGAGACATCGCTGTTTGTCCCGCAATAGATGCCACTGAATAGATTGCAACACCAATGAGGGGAACGATATGAGTTTGGATCGCAACAAAGCCCCCACCTAAAGCTCCGGCAAGAAGCTTCCAGCGTGCAATCTCTTTGTTTTCAACCGCTGTACGTAAATTCTTTATACCTTCTTTAATGGCTGGATTAAATGTAGCAATGGCGGCAATAATGATTAATCCTGAACCAAATGAAATTAGGGCAGCTTCTAAACCATTATTGAGTCGGTGTGAAAGTTCGCCATTTGCACGCGCTTGCAAGGCAATCATTAAGCCTGAGAGCGCGGCTAATAAATCTAAGCGCATTGGATGAGGTTATCTCAAGCCTCAAGCAAAACAGTAACTTGAAGCCATTCTTCTTCAAGTCTACTTTTATCAGCACGCAACTGTGTTAATTCATTAGTAATTGCATGCAAACGCTCGGCATCAAATGATGCGCCCTCTTGTTCACCCTCAAGCTCAGTAATCCTTGAATCAGCTTTCTCCATTTGGCGCTCAAGTCGGACTTTGTCTTTCTTGAGTTGTCTTTCCTCGGCAGCGCTAGAAGTTTTCCTCTCTTTGGGTGCATAGGCATCAGGTTGTAAGGCTTCATGGCGAAGTTCTAGATACTCATCCACACCCCTTGGAAGATCTCTCACATTCTTATCCCCCAACAAACCAACAAAGCGATCACAAACGCGCTCTAAGAAATACCTATCGTGTGAAATAACAATCAAGGTTCCGCCATAGCCATCAAGTAAATCTTCAAGTTCAGTCAGGGTTTCAATATCAAAATCATTTGTAGGCTCATCGAGTAATAAGACATTGGGACTATCCATGAGTAAACGTGTGAGTTGTAGGCGTCGTTTTTCACCGCCTGATAAGTCACCAACTGGAGTCCACTGTGATTCGCGATCAAAACCTAATCGCTCACATAGTTGTGAAGCAGATAGTTCTCGTCCGCCACCGATTTCAACACGGTTGGCAACCTTTTCAACTGCCTCTAATACTCGCCAGGTGGGATCTAACTCATCTAGGTGTTGTGTAAGGAATGCGGCTTTAACAGTTATACCGGTTACAAGTTTTCCTGCCGTTGGTTGAATTTCACCCACAAGAGTCTTCATTAGCGTTGTTTTGCCAGCGCCATTAATGCCCACAATGCCAATGCGATCTCCTGGACCAACATTCCAATACAAATCATTAATTAATTCATTATCCCCAAGTTTGACCTGAACATGGTGGGCCTCATAGACCGTCTTGCCAAGACGGTTTAGAGCAAATTTAAGAAGTTCACCTTGGTTGCGTGGCTCAGGTTCTCCCGCAATTAATACATTTGCGGCATCGACTCGAAATTTTGGCTTCACTGTTTGCGCAGGTGCTCCCCGGCGAAGCCATGCAAGCTCTTTCTTAATCAACATATTTCTACGTTGATCCATAACTGATGTTTGGCGAGCTCGCTCGGCTTTTGCTAAAACAAATGCACTATATCCGCCGTCATATTCTTCAACTTTTCCGCCAACTACTTCCCATGTGCGATCGGTGACTGCATCTAGGAACCAACGATCGTGCGTGACAACTGTTACTGCTAGAGATTTTCGGTTATTTAAATACTGCGCCAACCAGGCAACACCCTCAACATCTAAATGGTTCGTTGGCTCATCTAATAAAATTAGATCAAGTTCATTGATGAGTAGCTTGGCTAATCCCACGCGTCTGCGTTCTCCGCCAGATAGCTGTCCGAACTTACGATCAAAAATATGATCATCAAATGAACCAAACAACCCTGTAAAGACTTCACGAATATTTGGCTCACTAGCCCACTCATGTTTTGCCGTATCGCCTAATACAACTTCACCGACCGTGCTCTCAGGATTCGCTGAATCAACTTGAGACAACAAGCCAATGCGTGCTGAGTTTGATTTAGTGACACGGCCTGCATCTGGTGTTTCAACTCCAGCAATAATCTTCATGAGTGTTGATTTTCCTGAGCCATTTCGGCCAACAATGCCGATGCGATCGCCCTCAGATACACCTAAAGAGACGCCCATTAAAAGCTCTTTAATATCAAAGGCTTTTGAGACCTCTTCGATATTTACAACATTGCGCGCCATGATGGGAGAGCGTACCTTTCCTTCATGAACGTTACTGACCGCGCTTACGCCCTAGAGCTGGATAAAAACGATCCATTAGCTCGATTCAAATCACAATTTGTGGTCACAGACCCCGAGATGTGTTATTTGGATGGAAATTCATTAGGTCGTCTTCCAAAAGAGACTATCTCTGCCGTGAATAATCTCATGACTGAGTGGGGCGCCGAGGTTGTAACCGGTTGGGGTCATTGGGTTGATGAAGCTCAACCAACAGGAGATTTATTAGGACAAGCTGCACTTGGTGCAGGACCTGGCCAAATTCTTGTATGTGACACAACATCAGTTAACTTTTACCAACTCTGCTTAGCTGCAGTGCATGCCCGTTCTGGACGTAAAACAATAATTACAGATGCAGCAAACTTTCCAACAGATCGCTACATTCTTGATGGAATTGCAAAGCAGTTCGGCTTAAAACTCGTTCTTATTGAAAACGAAGATCCAGCAATTGCAACACATGAGCGCATCACCACCCACGTTCTTGCACCCTATCTTAATGATGATGTTGCACTAGTAACGCTACAAGTTATTCAATATCGCTCAGGTGCTAGAACTGATATTAAATCAATTACGGATCAAGTACGCGCCGTTGGTGGCTTAGTTGTTTGGGATGCCAGCCACGCAGTGGGTGCAATTGAACTTGATCTTGATGCCAATGGTGTTGATCTCTGTGTTGGTTGCACATATAAATACGGTAACTCTGGTCCAGGTTCACCTGCCTGGTTGTATGTCAGTAAAAAGATTCAAAAAGAACTACAGGTTCCTATCCAAGGTTGGTTCGCCCAGGATGCCCAATTTGAAATGGGCCCGGTCTTTGAGCGAGCACAAAACATCCGTGGTTTTCAGATTGCCAGCCCATCACTGATGGGAATTCGCTGTGTTCAGACGGCTTTTTCAATGATTAAAGAAGCTGGCATAGATGCCATAGCGCACAAGGCTGCAGTTGGTACGCAGATGATGATTGATCTTTATGATGCTTGGTTAGCACCTCTTGGAATTGAACTTAATACCTCACGTAATCCAAAAGAGCGTGGTGGGCATATCTCTTTAGTTCACCCAGATGCAGCGCAGATTTGTGTGGCACTTCGCCAAATTTCTAATGTAATCCCTGACTACCGCACGCCTAATTCAATTCGTTTAGCTATTTCACCACTTCCAACCTCATATGTTGAAGTGTGGGATGGTTTTGCTCGTATGCGCGACCTAGTGGCATCTGGCCAATATAAAACAATAAAAGAAGGCGGTTCACGAGTCACATGAGCGAAAACTTCGATTCAGCACTGACATACACATCATATTTAGCTGTTGATGAACTCCTGGGTTTGCAACGCCCACTCTCACAGGGACCAGAACATGATGAAATGCTCTTTATTATTATTCACCAAACCTATGAACTCTGGTTCAAGCAACTCATCCATGAGTTCGCCGAAGCACAACGTGCGATGGAATCAGGTGATACCCATTATTCATTAGCAATTTTAGGACGCATTCGCACGATTCTAAAAGTCTGTGTAACACAAATCGATATTTTAGAAACTATGACACCGTTGCAGTTCAATGCATTCCGTTCATATCTTTCATCCTCAAGTGGTTTCCAGTCAGCACAGTTTAGAAAAGTAGAAGCTCTGCTTGGCCGTCGCGATGCTAAAATGGCTGGTCACTTACCACCTGCGATCCAAGCTGAGATTGCACTCATTACTGCAGGTAATTCAGTATGGGATTCAGCTTTGGCTTATTTAGCAAAGCGTGGCCATGCAATTCCTACCGATGTATTAGAGCGTGATCGCTCACTGCCTTATGAGGCTAATTTGCGTGTGCAAGATGCATTACTGGAAGTTCATACAAAAGATCCAGAGAGTGCAATGATTTGTGAGCGCTTAGTTGATATCGATGAAGGTATGCAAGAGTGGCGCTATCGTCATGTAAAGATGGTGGAGCGCACTATTGGCCATAAAATTGGCAGTGGTGGTTCCAGCGGCGTGGAATATCTAGCAAGTACTTTATTTGCACCAGTCTTTAAAGATCTGTGGGAAATCCGTTCACGCTTTTAATTCGGTAAACCTTTAATCACAATCTCCTCTAATGCCTTGCGCTCACGTGGCGCATTCTCTCGCTCCAACATTGCCCCTTGTAATAGTTCGGCCGGTGCTTGCTTGCCAATAGCAATAACTGCAATCGGTGTAAGCGATGCATCAATGCTTAAGTTTTCTGTAGCTTTCGATGCATCAAAGCCCGTCATTTGATGAGCAACAAGTCCGCGATGATGAGTTTCTACAACCATCTGTGCAACTGCTAAACCACAGTCATAGAGAAACCCCCTATTGGGTGTTCCGTCTTCACGCGTATGAACACCAGCCACAAGAATCAAAGCAGATGAGCGATGCGCCCAACCTTGATTAAATGAAACAAGTGAGTCAAGGATTTGATTAAACACTTCATCTCCGCGATGGCCAATGAAAAATCGCCATGGTTGTCCATTACTTGCCGATGGTGCCCAGCGTGCAGCTTCTAAAATTGCCACTAGATTTTCATTTGCTAGAACTGCCGTTGCATCTAAAGAGCGTGGGCTACGTCGATTTGCTAATACTTCGTGTATTTCTACGGCTGTTTGTGCTTTCATCATTAGGGCAGTCTAAGCGCAGGCTAGAGTTCTTGCATGTCGGGATGGATTCATCACACTGCAGATTGGCTTGTAGCTAGTAATTTGCAAACCCCGCTTTTTATTCTTCTTCTTTTTTTTGTATTTGCCGAAGCAGCCGCCTTCGTGGGCTTTATATTACCTGGTGAAACATCATTACTCATTGGTGGTGTTCTTGCACATGCGCATGTCTGGTCTTTTTGGCTTTTTTTATTCTGTGCCATAGTTGGCGCAGTAGTCGGAGATTCTGTTGGGTATGAAGTTGGAAAACACTTTGGTCCACGTATTAAAACTACTCAATTGGGAAAATTTGTGGGTGCTAAGCGCTGGCGCCTAGCTGAACACATATTTGAAAAATATAATGGTGGTGCGATCTTCTTCGGCCGTGCACAAGCCCTTTTGCGTGCTCTGGTGCCGGCATTAGCTGGAATGCACCAAGTCCCCTACCGGACATTTTTGAAGTGGAACGCTGCAGGGGGAATCGTTTTTAGCACCGTGGTTGTAACTTTGGGATACCAGTTTGCTAGTTCGCTATCTACGCTTGAAAAATACCTGAAGTACTGGGCGGGCTTCTTTTTGATTGTCATAGTGACTCTGGTATTGATTTTAAAGAATAAACTAGAAAAAATTATTGAAGAATAATTACTTCTTAATTATCTTTATTGAGTCACCATAAGCAGTTTTTGCAATCGTCTCACGTTTTGCCAGATAGGCAGCAGATGCTCCAGTAATTAGATGTTCAAACCTGCTGGCAGATTTAATCAATTTTTGCAGCTCAGCTGAATCCGTTGAATCACCAAATATCGGTGGCTCTTGCCTAGTCACTTGAGTAACGATATGAGGATTAATGAATCGATATACCAAAGCAACTCGGCGCAATCCCAGGTTAGCAACATGGCGCAATCCGCGGTTAGCAACATGGCGCAATCCGCGATTGAAGTGATCTTGGGCCATTAAGCGCATGAAAGTAAAAGTCTTTGCATGCGCAGGTGCTTGCTCAATTGCTAGTTCACATAAAATATCCGCAATCTCTTGCCCGCCAGTTGTATTAGGAAGTTGGGCGCATTTTGCCGATAGAGCTGCTCGTACTTGTGGATCCTGTAGTTGCTTTACCGTCTTTGTAATATCAGCTAAATCTGCTTGATCTGCACGTAATGCATAGCCAAAATCATGACACCAGCGGGCCCTTGCCTCTTGATCATCAGTTCCACGGATATTTGAAACAAACACTGTTGGAATTTGTGCTGGTAATAATTCGTGCACACCGTTATACCCAGTGGCACAGATACCTACATCAAATGCGCGTAGCACATTTGCCAGTGGGAAATAGCGCGCGACCTTAATATCTAAGCCCTCAGGAGCTAATGAGTTTCCATCTTTATCAATTGGGGCTTTGGTTAACATCACTTGCAAATCTTTCCAGCCAAGTAAACCTTCAAGAGCAGCAGTCATCTTGTGGTTAACATCGCTATCCCCGGTTCCAAGCTGCACTAGGGCAACTGGGCGGTTAAGATCAAGCCCAAGTGCCTTACGGGCTTCTTCACGAGATAGCGCATCTTCTTTTCTAAAAAGTGAGACTGGCGAAGTTAAAACAGAGTCTTTGCGCTTTGATGTTGGACCAAAATCATAAGCACGGGCAATATCTCCTGGCTCAACAATTGCATCCATCATTTTTGCTTGTAAACCTAAAATGAAACGCTGCGGCTTCTTCTGCCACAGTCCACGGCGAACCCACACAAGCTTTAACTGTGGGTTCGCATTACGCGCAGCTATTACACCTGGATAAGGAACAACCCCATCGAAAGATAAAACCTTTGCATCTGTTTCTTCTACTAAGGCTAAAAGACGATCACGTAAGTACGCATCCCACTTTTCGCGAGACATCCATAAGCGATCACGTCCAGGAATATATTCACAACGGATACCCATAAAAGAAGGTATCTCTGCAATTCCACCAGCCATAGAAACGATGATGGGATTAGCAACTGGCTTGAGTGCATATGCCACTGCGCTGGCCCGTGCCAAGTGGCCCATTCCAACACCATTGCTGGTTGCAAGGATGATTGTGGGTTTGGACATGGCACGAAGCCTACCTATTAGTTACTTCTGAGCCCATTTTGAGTAGAGTCGGTGGGGTGTCTAGCACTGTCATAGTTTCCATCAAAGGGCTCTCTCGATCCTTTGGTGACGTGCGTGCCGTTGCTGGGGTTGATCTTGATATCTATGAAGGTGAATTCATCACTCTGTTGGGTCCTTCAGGCTCTGGAAAAACAACAGTTCTTAGAATGATTGCAGGTTTTGAGAAACCAGATTCTGGAACTATTGATCTAGCCGGTAAAGATGTTTCTCAACTGCCACCTTATGAGCGTGATGTGAATACCGTTTTTCAAGATTATGCCTTATTTCCTCATATGAACGTGATTAGCAATATTGAATATGGATTGAAAGTAAAAGGAGTTGCAAAAGAGGAGTGTAGTGCGCGTGCACTTGAAGCTCTCAAGCAAGTTCGTCTAGAGGGTTATGGCGAGAGAAAACCATCTCAACTTTCGGGCGGGCAAAGACAACGTGTTGCACTTGCTCGTGCACTAGTTAATAGACCATCAGTCTTGCTTCTTGATGAGCCTCTAGGTGCTCTGGATTTGAAACTGCGTGAGCAGATGCAAATTGAATTAAAGGAACTACAGCGAGAAGTTGGAATTACTTTTATTTTTGTAACTCATGATCAAGAAGAGGCTCTTACTATGAGCGATCGAATTGCTGTCTTTAATAATGGAAGGATTGAACAACTAGGTACTCCGCGCGATATTTATGAAAATCCTATTAGCGCATTTGTTTCTGAATTTGTGGGTCAAACTAATAAAATTGACATTGATGGAGTAAGAGTAAATATCCGACCTGAGTTAGTTTCAGTTTCAAAGTCGAAGGTTTTAGGAAATCGTTCATTGCAAGGAACCCTCCGTGACGTGATTTTTGTAGGTGCAACTACGCGATATCTAGTGGATACAAGCTGTGGAACCGTTATTTCAGTTGTGCCAGTGAGTGAACTCAAAGTTGGCGATGCCGTGACGGTGTCATGGGAGAAAGAAAAGGAATTCTTAGTTCATTGAAGAACTAGGGAGCATATTCAACCGCTGAATATGTTAAGTAAAGATGGAGGTACAGATGCATAAGAAGCGTCTGGTTTCACTAATCGCTGTTGCCTCAGTAACAGCGCTCATTCTCGCTGGTTGCAGCTCAGGTAGCGACTCTGCATCCGATGGCGGTGTACCTAAAGTAGACATGATGAAAGAACTTGGTGCTGGTGAAGGCCAAGTAAATGTTGTTGCTTGGGCAGGCTATGTTGAAAATGGTTCAACAGACCCAAATGTTGACTGGGTCTCTGGTTTCGAAAAAGAAACTGGTTGTAAAGTTAATGTTAAGAACGGCGCAACATCAGATGACATGGTCGCATTAATGAAGACCGGTGAATACGATGTTGTTTCTGCATCAGGTGATGCATCTCTTCGCCTTATTTATGGTGGTGATGTTGCACCTGTTAATACCGACTTGATTCCAAATTATGCAGACATCTTTGAAAATCTAAAGATGCAGCAATGGAACTCAGTTGATGGTGTTGCCTACGGTATTCCACACGGACGTGGAGCAAACCTATTGGCATACCGAACAGATATCGTTAAACCTGCACCAACTTCATGGGCTTCAGTATTTGACGTGAATTCACCATATAAGGGCAAGATCACAGCGTATGACTCACCTATTTATATCGCTGATGCTGCGCTTTATTTGATGGAAACAAACCCAGAACTAGGAATCACATATCCTTACGCGCTTGATCAAACTCAATTTGATGCAGCTGTTGAAGTTCTAAAAGCTCAGAAGCCACTTATTGGTGAGTACTGGGGCGACTACCTCAAGCATGTTGCATCCCTTAAATCAGGTGGAACAGTGCTTGGAACAACCTGGCAAGTAAATATCAATCTAGCAAAGGGTGAAGGCTCCAAGGTTGAAGGCATCAAGCCTGTAGAAGGATCTACAGGTTGGTCAGATACTTGGATGGTTGGCAGTAAAGCTAAGAATCCAAACTGTGCATACATGTGGATGAATCACATTGCATCACCTGCAGCAAATGCAGGAGTTGCAGAATGGTTCGGAGAAGCTCCATCTAATGCAAAATCTTGTGATCTAACTGCTGATAAGAATCATTGTGCAACTTTCCATGCTGCAGATGATGCTTATTGGGCAGATGTTTACTACTGGAATACAGCAACAGAGGCGTGCCTTGATGGGCGTACTGATGTGAAGTGTGTTCCATACGCTGAATGGGTCAAAGCTTGGTCCAGCCTACGTAATTCATAAGTAATAGACCGGGCGTGGGTGAATTCCCACGCCCGGTTTTCTTTATTAGAAAGGAGTCGCAAGTGTTGAATTCTTTATCGAATTACTTTCATAAAAAGCAACGCCTGCGACTTGTCGCACTACTAACAACCCCAGTCTTATGGCTTGTAGTTGCCTACCTAGGAGCTTTAGCAATGCTCCTAGTAACTGCATTCTTTACGATTGATAATTTTACTGGAAATGTTATACAGGAGTTCAATCTCGGCAATTTTCAAGACATGCTCACCGATGCCGCTTATAAGAATGTTGTCTTGCGAACTTTAGGAATTGCTATAAGCGTTACATTCCTTTGTTCTGTTTTAGCAATCCCGATGGCTTTTTATATGGCTAAAATCGCCCGCCCACATTCACAAAAAATCCTTGTCGCTCTTGTGTTAACTCCCCTATGGGCTTCTTATTTAGTAAAAATTTATGCTTGGCGAACAATGTTGGAGCCAGGAAGCGGTGTGTTGGATTGGCTTCTTGCTCCAATAGGTATTCATTCACCTGGATTTGGTGGACCGGCAATCATTATTGGGCTTTCCTACCTATGGCTTCCGTACATGATCTTGCCGATATATGCAGGGTTGGAGCGGTTACCAAATAATCTATTGGACGCATCCGGTGATCTAGGGGCGCATAATTTCTATACATTTAGAAAAGTGATTCTTCCATTAATTTTTCCTTCTTTGGTTGCTGGATCTATGTTTACATTTTCACTGAGTTTGGGTGATTACATCACCGCTCAAATTATTGGTGGTAAGTTACAAATGTTGGGCAATGTCGTATATCAAAACTTTAGTATTAATCTTCCATTTGCAGCCACGATTGCAATGATTCCTGTTTCAATTATGGCTCTCTATCTATACCTCGTGCGTCGCACAGGTGCGTTAGCGAGCATGTGATGACGATTTCTCGCAACGCTCGTTTACTTCTAGGCTCTTTGCTGGGCGTAGGCCTTGCTTTTATTTATGTTCCACTAGCTGTAGTCATTATTAACTCATTTAATGCAAGTAAAACCTTTTCTTGGCCTCCTTCTCATTTCACGACTATGTGGTGGTCAAAAGCGATTGAAAATACGGGTGTAAGAGAAGCGTTGAAGTGGAGCATCTTTGCTGGATTATCTGCAACGGCAATCGCTTTAGTTCTAGGAACTTGTTTAGCATTTGCTGTAAGTAGGTACCAATTCTTTGGGCGTGAAGTAATTTCATTATTGGTTGTACTGCCAATTTCTCTTCCGGGCGTTGTCACCGGTATTGCCCTAAATAACGCCTTTACCAAGCAGCTGGGCATGTCAACTGGCTTACTCACTGTTGTGATTGGTCATGCAACTTTTTGTATTGTGATTGTTTATAACAATGCAATCGCGCGCTTGCGCCGTATGGGAACGTCATTACAAGAAGCCTCTATGGATTTAGGGGCTAACGGAATAACTACATTTCGTCTTATTACTCTTCCAAATCTAGCTTCAGCCCTTTTTGCTGGTGGACTTCTCGCCTTTGGGCTTTCCTTTGATGAGATCGTTGTGACTACCTTTACGGCTGGCCCAGGAATTCAAACTTTGCCAATTTGGATTTATAACAATCTCTTTAGACCTAACCAAGCGCCAATTGTTAATGTCGTTGCAGCAACTCTTGTTGTTTTATCAATCATTCCAATTTACCTATCTCAGCGATTGAGTCAAGACACAACTACTGGTGGGCGCTTTTAACTTCCCCACGAAGAGTGCAAAGGACGGCCTTCTGCATAACCAGCAGATGATTGAATTCCAATAACAGCACGTTCTGCAAACTCATCAAGGTTTCGTGCACCGGCATATGTGCAAGAAGAGCGAAGTCCAGCAATGATTTCATCGAGTAAATCTTCAACTCCTGGTCTTGCTGGATTTAAATACATACGCGAAGTTGATATTCCTTCTTCAAAGAGAGCTTTGCGAGCGCGATCAAAGGCATCTTCCCCAGAGGTTCGAGCAGCAACAGCTCGTGCTGATGCCATTCCAAATGATTCTTTAAACAACCTGCCCTTAACATCACTTTGTAGGTCGCCAGGTGATTCATAGGTGCCAGCAAACCAAGAACCAATCATTACTTGAGATGCACCTGCAGCAAGAGCTAGTGCAACATCTCGAGGATGGCGAACTCCCCCATCTGCCCAGACGTGTGCACCTAACTTCTTAGCCTCCGTGGCACATTCCAAAACAGCTGAGAACTGAGGACGTCCAACACCGGTTTGCATACGGGTTGTGCACATAGCCCCAGGCCCAACGCCCACCTTAATAATTGTCGCTCCCGCTGCAACTAGATCTCTCACGCCATCGGCAGTTACTACGTTGCCAGCAACGATTGGAACTGAAAGACCTAAAGATTTAATCGCCTCAAGGGCATCAATCATCTTCTTTTGATGACCGTGGGCAGTATCAACAACTAAAACATCGGCCCCTGATTCAACTAGTGCTGCTGCCTTTGCTGCCACATCTCCATTAATACCAACAGCTGCAGCAATGCGCAGATGATTATTTGCATCAATTGCTGGTGAATACAGCGTGCCACGAAGTGCGCCAAGGCGGGTCATGATTCCCACTAAGTCACCATCGCTAGAAACTACTGGAGCTAACTTGTGACGATGCTGATTAAGAAAATCAAACGCTGCACGGGCATCAAGGTTATCTGCCATCGTAATAAGTTCTTTACTCATTACTTGATGCAGTTGTGTAAAGCGATCAACGCTCTTGCAATCTTCCTCCGTAACAATTCCTATGGGCTTACCACCATCAACAATGACAATTGCACCATGTGCACGCTTGTGTAAGAGTGAAACCGCATCTGCCACAGTTTGATGTGGATTTAAAGTAATGGGTGTATCAAAGAATGTATGACGGGTTTTCACCCATTTAATAACGCTATCAACGACTGCATTCGGAATATCCTGTGGGATAACTGCAATGCCACCGCGCCTGGCAATTGTTTCAGCCATTCGACGACCAGAGATAGCGGTCATGTTTGCAACAACTAAAGGAATTGTTGTTCCTGAGCCATCAGTGGAAGCTAAATCCACATCCATACGGCTAGAGAGTTCAGAGGAACTTGGCACCATAAAGACATCGTCATAGGTGAGATCATGGGTGGGATTATTTATGAAGCGCACGTAGCAGAACTATACTCATGTAGGATTTAGGGATGTCTAATCCACTTATTTCAGCGCGTGGTTTGACCAAGAAATTTGGAGATTTCACCGCGGTTAACGGTATCGACTTCGATGTCTTTAAGGGTGAGTCCTTTGGCTTTCTAGGGCCAAATGGAGCCGGTAAATCAACGGCTATGCGCATCATCGGTGCAACCTCACAACGCACCTCTGGCACCATTTCAATTTTAGGAAAAGACCCAGAAGTACATGGACCTCAGATTCGTGCCCACTTAGGTGTAGTTCCACAGCAAGATAGTTTGGATATGCACCTTAGTGTTGCTGAAAATCTATATATCTATGGGCGCTACTTTGGTTTGCCTCGCGCCTTTGTTAAAGGAAAAGTAGATGAGCTTTTAGCTTTTGCTCAATTAGAAGAAAAACGAGATGCAAAAGTTGAAACATTAAGCGGTGGTATGAAGCGCCGT
The DNA here is from genome assembly GCA_937888825.1 of uncultured Actinomycetes bacterium. Lineage (GTDB taxonomy): Bacteria > Actinomycetota > Actinomycetes > Nanopelagicales > Nanopelagicaceae > Planktophila. Next base: position 20,751 of record CALBFE010000066.1, read on the forward strand.
TTAACTATTGCCCGGGCGTTAGTGAGTGAACCAGAAATCTTGATGCTAGATGAACCGACTACTGGTTTAGATCCACAAGCGCGACATATTTTGTGGGATCGCTTATTTCGTCTGAAGGAACAGGGCGTCACCCTGCTTATTACCACTCACTTTATGGATGAAGCTGAACAACTCTGTGATCGCCTCATTGTTATGGATAAGGGCAGCATTATGGCTGAGGGAAATCCTGCCTCACTTATTAAAGATTATTCAACCAAGGAAGTTCTTGAAGTTCGCTTTGGTTCAGATCGCAATCAAGGAATGGCGGATCAACTACGCACAATGTGTGATCGCATTGAAGAGCTCCCTGATCGTGTATTGATGTATACAGAAGATGGTGAAGCGCTGCTCGAAAAGATTTATGCAGCAAATATGCATCCCAAGACCTCTCTTGTGCGCAGATCTTCACTCGAAGATGTTTTCTTACGCCTTACTGGAAGAACGCTGATCGAATAATGAGTCTTACTACTATCCGACAGGGCTCACTCGTTCTTGTAAACACGGCTCGAGTGCAGTCTCGTGGTGCCCTCTATGTTGCACAGGCTCGCACGCGCCAGATGATGAAGTGGATCTGGATGATTTTAGGGATTGCAATCGCTAACCCAGTTTTGTACTTAATATCGGTTGGAATTGGCCTCGGTGGCTTAATCGATGAAAGTGTTGGGCCAGTAGGAGTTGATGGGGTTAAATACTTAACTTTCTTAGCGCCTGCTTTGCTTGCACAAGCTGCAATTCAAGGCACGATGGATGAAACTGTTTACCCAACACTTGAAGGTTTTAAGTGGCATAAGACTTTTTATTCAATGAATGCCACTCCACTGACTGGCACACAGATCTCTTTCGGTATTTTTCTCACTTCACTATTTCGTGCTTTTTACACAGTCGTTTTATATTTTGGTGTGATGTGGGCATTCGGTGTATTGGAATCTCCACGTGCATGGCTTGCCATCCCAACAGCTATCTTTGCTGGCGCATCATTTGGCGCGCTGATGCAAGCGCTGGCTGGAAAGTTAGAAGATGAAAATATCTTTTTTGTTGTTTTGGGCCGCTTTGTCATGATGCCTCTGTTTATGTTTTCAGGGACGTTTTTCCCACTCACATCAATGCCTTTCTTCCTACAGTGGATCGGATGGATCTCACCGCTCTGGCATGCAACTGAGCTAGGTCGACACCTCACATACGGTCATGTTGTTTCGCCAACAATGATGTGGGTTCACTTCATATTCCTTGGCATCATGTTAGTTCTAGGTCTTTTCTTCTCTGCCCGTATCTTCACGAAGCGATTGGCTAAGTAGATGTTTATTCCTATGGCCGTTGCTATCGCCGATGCCCGTGCTGGTAAACGTGGTGAGCGTGTTTACTCTGGCCGAGTACCGCAGTTATTAGAACGTGGATTTATTGCTTTCAAATCATCCACATACATGATTGTTATCTCTGGCTTTATAGAGCCAGTTTTATATCTGCTCTCTTTTGGTTATGGCATTGGAAAGCTACTGCCAACAATTGCGGTGGGCGGAGAAAGCATTAAATACGCCGCTTTTATTGCCCCAGCACTCCTTGCAACAAGTGCCATGAATGGCGCGATTTATGACTCAACAATGAATGTGTATTTCAAACTCAATCACGATCGCATTTATCACGGCATGTTGGCAACTTCTATGGGACCACTCGATGTTGCGTTAGGTGAAATTGGTTGGGCATTAATTCGTGGATTCTCATATGCGTGTGCTTTCATGGCAGTAATTGCACCACTTGGTCTAGTTGAAAGTGTGTGGGGATTGCTAGCTATCCCTGCCGCCGTTCTCATCGCATTTGGTTTTGCTGCCTGCGGCATGGCTGTTACCTCTTATATGAAATCTTTCCAGCAGTTAGAAATTGTTACAGTGGTCTTGTTGCCAATGTTTCTATTTTCTGGAGCTTTTTATCCGATCAGCGTCTTCCCAGAGTGGCTGCAGTTCACCGTTAATTTATTGCCATTAACACATGCAGTTAATTTAGTCCGCGGATTGTGCTTAGGTAACCTGGAATGGGCTTTATTAGGCCATGCTTTTTATTTTGTTGTAATGATAGTTATTGGACTTTTTTTCACAACAAAACGCTTAAACGCACTTTTTATGACATAAAATCCCTTTTTCCCGCATGACACACCCGACTTTTTCAGGGGTTGCATTTAAAAAACGGCATGAGATACTTAGACCTTAGTTCGAAAGGACTAAAAACCGAACCGGGAGAGTACTTCTCAAACGAGTTTCAAAAGCTGAAACCTTTGCCGTACAAGTTTTACAATGATTACCCAAACTAATCACAGAGAAACATTTAGATTCCTTCCTTCAACATCTACTCCTGTCTCACCTGAGCGAGTAGCCGAACTCCTGAAAGCTGAATGGGAGTTATTCACCAAGCAAACTGGCAAGAGCGCCGAAGAAAGTAAGCGCGCCCTTAAGTCATTGCCTATGGGTGTAACTTCAAGCTTCCAGCACTGGGACCCATATCCAATCTCCATTGTGAGCGCTAAGGGCGCCTGGATGACAGATGTTGATGGTCGCCAGCTCCTAGATCTCTCCATGGGCTTTGGTGCCATGCTGGCAGGTCACCTGAACCCAGTAATCGTTGAAGAGGTAAAGAAGGCACTCGAGAGTGGAACTCTCTTTGTTACTCCATCTCCTATTTCAACCGATGCTGCAGAGCGCATCTGCAGCCGCTTTGGTATCGATCAAGTTCGTTTCACTAACTCTGGAACTGAATCAACAATGTATGCCGTGCGCACAGCACGCGCTGCAACAGATAAGAATGCAATAGTTAAAATTGAGGGCGGCTACCACGGTAGCTATGACCCATTCGTAGTCTCTAGCAAGCCACCCATCGACAAGATCGGTGATGAAAATGATCCCATCGCTCACATTCCAGAAGGAATCGTTCCGGGTGAGATCTATGTGGTTCCTTATAACAACGCAGATTCTTTAGAGCGCACATTCAAAAAGCACGGCTCTTCGATTGCTTGTTTCATCCTTGAGCCAGTTCTAGAAAACCTAGGCATTGTTTTACCAGATGAAGGTTACTTGGAGCGAGTTCGAGAACTCTGCGATGAATACAACGTTGTTTTAATCTTTGATGAAGTTAAAACAGGTTTAACTGCAGGACATCAAGGCGCTGCCCAGCGTTTAGGTGTTACTCCAGACTTAATTACCCTGGCTAAATCAATTGGTGGCGGACTTACTTTGGCAGCCTTTGGTGGCAAGAAGAAGTACATGGACTTTGTTACTAATGGAAAAATGGCCCACTTTGGCACATTTAACGGTAATCCCCTTGCAATGGCCGGTGTTCGAGCCGCTGATGTGATTTTCACAAAAGAATCACTTGCACAAGCTGAAGGCTTTAACCAACAAGCACTTGATCGCATCAATGCAATCATTGAGCAGTACCAACTACCTGCGCACACTGTTGGTTTTGGTGTGAAGGGCTGTATTACTTGGTCAACAGAGCCAGTTCGTAACTACCGTGACTACAAGGCCACAGACTTTGCTGTTGCTGAGCTTTCATGGTTATGGTCACTTAACCGCGGAATCATTACGCCTCCGGGCCTAGATGAGCAGTGGCTAATCTCATTGGCTCACGGCCAAAAGGAAGTTGATATTTTGGTGGAGGATTTCGAATCCTTTGCTAAAGCTTTGCGTTCATAAAACTAACGGGAAGAAGAAAATGACAACGGAGTCAGCTCTTCAAACCGCTCGGACGCAGCTGCGTCGGGCCGTTGAACTACTACAACTTACTGAAAATGATTGGCAAACCCTTTCAACCCCTCGTCGCATCCTTGAAGTAGCAGTTCCACTTAGGCGCGATAACGGAAACGTGGAGATGTATAAAGGCTTTCGTGTTCAATACTCAACAACGCGTGGTCCTTCAAAGGGCGGTGTTCGCTTTCACCCAGATATAGATATGGATGAAACTGTTGCCCTTGCCATGTTGATGACATGGAAATGCGCACTTACTAACTTGCCTTATGGCGGTGCTAAAGGTGGCATCGCAGTTGATGCGCACACACTTTCTTTAGGTGAAAATGAGCGTCTTACACGTCGCTACACATCAGAGATCTTGCCCATCATCGGACCAGAGCGCGATATTCCAGCACCTGATGTTGGAACAGATGAGCGCAACATGGCCTGGATGATGGACACATATTCAGTTAATGCAGGGTTCTCTGTTCCCGGAGTTGTTACAGGCAAACCAATTGTTTTAGGTGGCTCTCTTGGTCGCACATCTGCAACTGGTGATGGTGTTGCAATCTCCACAATAGAAGCACTTAGAGTTAAAGGCATTGATCCCAAAGGTGCAACGGTTGCTATTCAAGGCTTTGGAAAAGTGGGTTACTGGGCCGCAATTGCCCTTGAAAACCTAGGTCTTAAAGTTGTTGCAGTTAGTGATGTCAGTGGTGGTGTTACAGGTTTTTCATCCGTTGTAGAGCTATGGAAATACTTCCAAGCTAACGGCAACCTGCATATGCCTGGCACGGACAAACTCACTCAAGAAGAACTACTGCACTTAGATGTTGATGTTCTTATCCCTGCAGCCTTAGCTGACTCCATCACAGAAAAAACTGCCAGTGGAATTAAAGCCAAGATCATTGTTGAAGGCGCTAACGCTCCAACTACTCCTGGTGGAGATCAGATTCTTAATGATAAGAAGATTCTGGTTGTTCCAGACATCTTGGCTAACTCAGGCGGTGTGATTGTTTCTTACTTTGAATGGGTCCAGGATAAGCAAAACTACTTCTGGAGCGCTGATGAGGTCAAGCAAAACCTCAATGACATCATGATGAAATCATTTAGAGAAGTTGAGAATATGGCCAGCGATAAGAAGGTCTCCTGGCGCGAAGCAGCTCACATGATCGGTGTTGCACGTGTTGCTGAAGCCCACAGATTACGTGGTCTATACCCGTAATAGATCCAAAGATATCTGCACTCCAGCAATCATCTGCCTAATAGGCATGGTTGGTAGTGTTGGAAACTCTCTGCGCTGTTCATCCATCAGGGGCACATGCATAAACCCGCTTTTAATAGAAGAATCCTTTAAGTAATCCTGCATCACATAAAAGATGTGATTACACACAAATGTTCCAGCGCTGAGTGAAATTGAGGCAGGGATTCCTGCTGCTTTCATCGATGTAACCATCTGTTCTATAGGTAGCGTTGAGAAGTAGCCATCGGCGCCAGCAGCGATAATTCTCTGCTCTAGGGGTTGATTACCAGCATTATCTGCAATTCGAGCATCATCTAAGTTAATTGCAATGCGCTCAGGTGTCATCACGCTTCTGCCCTCTGCCTGACCCAAACACAGCACCGCAGTTGGCTTGTGTAGATCAATGAGTTCACGCAATTGTGTACTTGCTTGGCCAAAAACTACTGGAAGTATCGCAGTGACAAGATCATCACCGATAAGTGCCTTAACAATCTCACCCGAAGGGTTGAGTGAAGAAGCAGCAAAAGGCTCAAAGCCTGTTACAAGGATCGTGG